>NZ_JBSFYW010000022.1:0-135959 GCF_053599975.1 Streptomyces sp. NPDC005141
TCCTCGACGACACCGTCGTTGTTCCAGTGCCGCCCTTCCAGGGCCTCGGAGTCCACCACGGCCCCGCCGCCCGGGCGCCCGGGCGGCGGCCCTTCGTCGCGGTCAGGCGACCCGTTCCAGGCCGGCCTCCACGGACTGCCGGGTGCCGTCCCGCTTGGTCGACTCGTAGGCGAAGTCCATGGTGTCCCCGGGGTTCAGCGTGAGGATGATGCGGCCGTTCGTGACGCAGTTGCCGGACTGGATGTTCTCCCCGAGCGTCACCTGGCCGCCGCCACTGACCGTCGTCAGGGTGACGACGCCGTAGCAGTCGGAGGACTCCATCGCGTAGTGGATGCTGCCGACCTGCTCCCGCCGGGTCCCCCCGCTCAGCTCCACGGTGACGCGGTAGTGGTCGGTCCTGGTGCCGTCGGCCTCCTCGGCATAGCCCTGCCAGCGCCCGAGGAATTCCTCCGGCACGCCGACGGCCGCCGGAGCCGTGGACGCCTGGCCGGATCCGCCGGACACCGCGGGCGCGGCGGGCACCGAGGGTGCGGCCGACCCGCTCGGTGGCCCCGACGTGCGGGGAGCCCCGGATTCGCCGGGCACGCCGGGTGAGTCGGAGACGGGAGACGCGCCGCCGAGTGACGGACCGGAGCCGCGCTGTTCCACATCCCCGCTCAGCTGCACGAACAGTCCGATGAGAGCCGCGACGATCGTGGCGGCGGCGCCGATCACGGCTACGACGAGCGCGGTCCGATGAGAGTCGCCCGGGACCGGTTGGGCCGGGCGCTGGGGCCTCGCGTAGGGATCCGTCGGGGACTGCGGTCTGGTCATGGCGCTGCCTCGGGTCCGTGGTTCTGAGGAAGATCAGGCCATATTGCCGCCCAGGCACCGCACTTGTGCGACTTTCACGCAAAACTACGGAATAGATCATGGTGAAACGATTCGCCCCGCTTGCGTCGCCGGTGACACCGGTGCCGCCGGTTTCACTGGCGGCACGGGCATCACCGGCGCCATCTCGTCCCGCGAGTGCGGCAGGCCCTTCCGCGCGGGCCGGCGCGGGAGGCGGAGGGAGAAGGGGGCACCTTCGCCGCCTGGGCAGGGCGGCCCAGCGGGCTTCCGGCGGGTGGCTCACGGGCCCGACGGGAAGTACTGGCGGGGTGTCACGCCCACCACGCGGTGGAAGGCGGCCACGAAGGAGCTGGCGGAGGCGTATCCGGTGCGGCGGGCGGCGGTCTCCACGGTGAGGCGGTCGGCGAGGAGGGGCATCGCGGCCTGCATACGCAGCCGTTCACGCCACTGGCCGAAGGTCAGACCCGTCTCGGCGACGAAGAGGCGGGCCAAGGTCCTTGCTCCGGCGCCGACTTCGGCACCCCACGCGGACAGCGGGCGGACGTCGGCCGGATCGGCGCTCAGTGCGTCGGCGACGGCGCGGGCCCGCGGGTCCCGGGGCTCGCGCACGGCGACGCTCGTGACGGGGACGGGCGTCAGCACGTCCAGGAGCACGGCCTCGGCCCGGGACCGGTGCTCGTCGGTGAGCCCGAATCCCGCCAAGTGGTCGACGAGGGCGCGCTGCAGGGGGCCGACCGCCACGACCGTCGGCTCCGTCCAGGGGATCTGCGGGCAGCGCGCGGGGTCGACATAGGCGCTGTGCATGACCGCGTCGCCCGCCGCCTCCGTGAGGTGCGGCAGCCCGGCCGGGATCCACAGGGCGAGTGACGGCGGCAGCAGCCAGGATCCCCGTTCGCTGCGCACCCGCAGCAACCCCCGCACGGAGCCCGCCAGTTGGTGGACCGTATGCGTATGTGTGGAGAAGGTGGTGCCCCGCGGCATGGCGAAGTGCCCGACGAAGACGGCCGTCCCCGCCGCGGCCGGGCTCTGTCCGTCTCGCGACATGGGTCGGCAGCGTAGCCCGTGGTGGACGGGCGGCACCCGCCCTAGCGTCGGCGTCATGCCGATGAACCGAGCCCACCGCAGACTGTGCAGCTCCGAGGCCTGGGCGCGCACCACGAAGGACCGCATCCTGCCCTGGGCCCTGCGGGACGTGGAACTGGGCGACGACGTACTGGAGATCGGACCCGGCTACGGCGCCAATCTGCGCGTCCTGGTCGACTCCGTCGCGCGCCTGACCGCCGCCGAGATCGACGGGGACACCGCACGGCTCCTCACGGAACGGTGGGGCGATCGTGCCCGCGTCCTGCACGCGGACGGCGCGGAACTCCCGCTGGAGGACGCCTCGTACGACTCCGTCGTCTGCTTCACGATGCTCCACCACGTGCCCACCGCCGCCCACCAGGACCGCATCTTCGCCGAGGCGTCGCGCGTGCTGCGTCCCGGCGGCACCTTCGCGGGCAGTGACAGCGTCACGAGCCTGGGATTCAGGCTGCTGCATGTGCGCGACACGATGAACACCCTCGATCCGCGGGAACTCCCGGCACGGCTGAGCGCGGCCGGCTTCACGGACGTGTCCGTGGACGTGCACCCGCGGGGCGGCACCCTCCGCTTCCGGGGGACCCGCCCCCAGGAGCGTCGCCCGTAAGACCGTCTAGGTGCCGAACCGGCGGACGTACGCGCGCTGCCACGGTGTCTCCACCGCGTGCCGGTCGTAGTGCTGGCGCACGTACGCCACCGCCTCCCCGGGCGGTACGCCGTCGAGGACGGCGATGCAGGCCAGGGCCGTGCCGGTGCGGCCCCGGCCGCCGCGGCAGGCGATCTCGACGCGTTCGCCGGCCGCCCGCCGCCAGGCCTCGGCGAGGACCGCGCGGGACTCGGCGCGGTCGGTCGGCAGCCGGAAGTCCGGCCAGCGCAGCCAGCGCGCTTCCCAGGGGACCGGAGGCGGCTGTCCGCCGAGCAGGAGAACGGCGTACGCGGGCGCGGGACCGCCGTCCGCGGGGAGCGGCCGGCGCAGGGCCCGGCCCCGTATCAGCCTGCCGGAGGGCAGGCGCAGGACCCCCGCGCCGCCCGGGTCCCAGGTGCCGCCACGGGCGCCGGAGCCGGGCGAGGAGTCGAGTTCGAATTCGGCCACGGGGCCAGAGTAGGACGGGCCGGGGACGGGAGCCCGGGGCAGGACACCAGAAAGGCGCACCGGTACCGCGCGAGTCTCGGCGAAGTCCGCCCGGGGCAGGACCGACACGGAGTGAGGCGGGCCGGGTGGCGGCGGCCACCCAGGACGACGCCCCGGAGCCGCGCCGGCCTCGGCCCTGCCCGCCCGGGGACGGGCAGGGCCCGGGTTCAGCTCACCCCGCGCGATCCCTTGGCGGCGCGTGCCTCGATCCCGCGGAAGTGGTCGGACATCGCGCGCTGGGCCCCCTCGACGTCCCGTGCCCGCAGGGCGGTGAGGATGTCGCGGTGGCGGCGGGCCGTCACCTCCGGGGTGATGTCGTCGGTCCAGCCGCGCACCACGGCGACCCGCCGGAAGACGGTCCAGAAGGCGCCGAGCAGCTGGGGCACCAGCGGGTTGCCGAGCGACGCGTACAGCAACTCGTGGAACTCGCTGTCGAGTTCGGGGAAGGAGCGCCCGTCGCTGCCCGCCGACTCCATCTCCGTGACGACGGATTCGAGCCGGTCCAGCTCCTCCTCGGTCAGCAGCTCCGCCACGCGGCTTATCAACCCCTCCTCCAGCACCTCGCGGACCTGGAGGATCTCGGCCAGCGCCCCGGTCGGATCGTCCGGACGGGCGAGCGTGCGGAAGGTCAGTCCGTCGACGAACGGCGTCATGGACGCCTCGCCGACATAGGTGCCGTAGCCGTGCCTGATCTCGACTATGTCGAGTGCCTGGAGGGCCTTGAGCGCCTCACGGACCGAGTTGCGGCTCACGCCGAGATCGGTCATCAGCTCGGTCTCGGTGGGCAGCGGCGCACCGGCCGGAAGCCCCTGGTCGAGGATCAGCTGCATGACCTCGCGCTGGATCTGGCTGCTCACCCGGCGTTCGGGCCGCCGCCGGTTCCCGGTCTCCTCAGGCATGCGCCGCATCGTACGCTCGTTGGACATCGGACGTCCCACCTCCGGGCTGATCAAACGTCAATTACCGCCAACTGCCCCTGTTTCATACCGCCATTGGTCGCACCCGTGGAAGATACGCCATTCGTGTGCGATCCCTTGACCCCCTCCGCGCCCCCTCCTATGGTCACGCTGCCCCCTATGACGTAGGACGTCGTATCTCCTGCTCCCGGGCCACCGAACCGACCGCTCCACCGGACCGCTCAACTGGACCACTCCTTGCTGGAGGAACCGTGCGCGACGTGACCCGCACTCCGGCGCTGCACCGCCGGTCGTTACTGAAGTACACCGGCGCCCTGGGCGCGGCCGCCGCCCTCTCCTCGTCCCTGGCCGCCTGTTCGTCCGGGCCGGAGTCCACGAACGACACCGGCGGCTCGGGCAGCGGCAGGAACGCCACACTGACGGCCGTGATCGGCTACGGGAACGACGGCAGCTGGGATCCGACGCAGACCGCGTCCGCCTTCTGCATGGCCGCCAACAACCACATCTACGAGGGCCTGCTCGACACCGACCCGATCTCCCGCGAGCCCTACGCCGCGCTCGCCACCCAGGTGCCCGCCGATCTCACCGGCACGTCCTGGAAGTTCACCCTGCGGGCCGCTGCCACGTTCCACGACGGGAAGCCCGTCACCGCCGACGACGTGGTCTTCGTCTTCGACCGGATACTCGATCCGAACACCCAGACCCTCGCCAAGGGCTTCTTCGCGAGCTGGCTGAGGCAGGTCCGGAAGATCGACGCGCAGAACGTCGAGCTGGTCCTCAAGTTCCCCTTCCCCGAAGGGATCTCCCGGCTCACCCTGGCGAAGATCATGCCCAAGCACGTCTTCTCCCTGCCGGGTGCCTGGGACGACGCGATCAAGGGCAGGGCGATCGGCTCGGGGCCGTACCGGCAGACCGCGCACCACCCGAAGTCCAACACGACGTTCGAGGCGTTCGCCGCCTACAACGGGCCGCGCAGGCCCGCGTTCAAGAAGATGAACTGGCTGACCATAGTGGACGCCGCGCCCCGCGTCGCGAAGATCTCGGGAGCGAGCGCCGGTGCCCAGATCGCCGACAACATCCCGTACGCCAACATCGAGCAGCTCCGCAGGGGCGGCATGACCGTCCAGGGCGGCGCCGGCATGAACAACCTGTTCCTCATGTTCAACACCCGGCACAAGCCCTTCGACGACGTCCGCGTCCGTCAGGCGCTGCACCACGCCATCGACACCGGGAAGATGGTCGAGGTCGCTCTCAAGGGGCACGGCAGGCCGTCGACGTCGTTCCTGAACGAGGCCAACCCCTCCTACCGGCCCGCGAGGACCGTCTACTCCTACGACCCGGAGAAGGCGAGGAAGCTCCTGAAGGAGGCCGGGGTCAAGGGGCTGGAGATCGAGATCCTGTCGGTGAACGTCAGCTGGATCGTGGACTGCCTGCCGACCATCAAGGCGTCCTGGGACGCGATCGGCGTGCCGACCACCCTGTCCCCGCAGGAGACCACGGCCGTGTTCACCAAGATGGACCAGAAGCAGGACTACCAGGTCGTCGCCGCCGCCTCGAACCCCAACCAGTTCGGCCTCGACGCCGACCTGATCATGCACTACAACTACGGCCCCCAGAACCTCTGGATGGGCTACGCCCGCTGGGCCGGCGACCCGGTCGCCAAGCAGCTCTTCAAGGACATGGACCGGGCGACGCGGGAACCGGACGCCGACAAGAAGAAGACGATGATCCAGGACTACATCGACGTCGTCGCCGAGCAGGCCGTGCTCTACCCGGTCGTGCACAACGAGCTGATGACCGCGTGGAATCCGCGGCGGCTCGCGGGGATGAGGCCCCAGCCCTACCCGGGCATCAACCTGCTCCAGGCCAAGTGGGTCTAGGTACCGGAGGAGTTGGCACGTGGTCGCCATCGTCAGGATCCTGCTGCGCCGTGTCGCGCTGCTCGTTCCGCTGATGCTCGGGATCGTCCTGTTCGTGTTCCTGGTGATGCGGTTCTCGGACGTCGATCCGGCGTCCGCGTTCTTCCAGGGCGCCAACCCGACCCCGCGGCAACTGCACGACTTCCGGGAGCGGAACGGCCTGCTCGATCCGCTGCCCGTGCGCTACTTCCACTTCGTGGCGGACCTGCTGCACGGCGACATGGGCACCAGCGCGCTGACCAGGGCGCCGGTCGTCGAGCAGGTCACCACCGCGCTGCCGCTCACACTCCAGCTCACCTTCCTGGGGCTCGGTGTCGCGGTGGTGCTGTCGCTGCTCGGCGGGATCACGGCCGCGATCCACCGCGGCCGGCTGCCCGACCAGATCATCCGGGTCGTGTCCCTGACCGGGGTCGCCGCACCGGGCTTCTGGCTGGCCCTGCTGATGATCCAGTATCTCGCCGTCGGCCAGGGCTGGTTCCCGACCGGCGGCTACGTCAACCCGGCCGACTCACTCTCCGGCTGGCTGAAGACCATGGCACTGCCCGCGCTCGCGCTCTCCCTGCCGGTGGCGGCCCAGCTCACCCGGATCGTCAGGACGTCCGTGGTCGAGGAGCTCGACAAGGACTATGTGCGCACCGCGATCGGCAGCGGGCTGCCGCCCCGGGTGGTCGTCGGCCGCAACGTCCTGCGCAACGCCCTGATGAACCCGCTCACCGTGCTGGGCCTGCGCGTGGGCTATCTCCTGGGCGGCGCGGTCGTCATCGAGACGATCTTCTCGCTGCCCGGCATGGGCAAGCTGATGATCGACGCCGTGAAGAACGGTGACCCGGCGGTCGTGCAGGGCGTCGTCCTGACCACGGCCATCGGCTTCGTGGTGGTGAACCTCGTCATCGACATCCTGTATCTGCTGGTCAACCCACGGCTGAGGGACGCGACCTGATGTTCACGCGGAAGGAACTGGCGGCGGTCCTCGCCCGGCCCGGTGTCCGGCTGCGCGGCCGGCGCGGGCTGCCGCCGCTGTCGCGGATCGCGGTCTGCTTCCTGGCCGTGGTCGTGCTGACGGCGCTGTTCGCCCCCCTGCTCGCGCCGCACGACCCGCTCGACCAGCAGCCGCCGGTGGACGGCACCGGGCATCCGTCGGCCGGCCACTGGATGGGGCAGGACAGTCTCGGCCGGGACATCCTCGGCCGGCTGATGTACGGGGCGCGCTGGTCGCTGGCGATCGGCCTCGGCGCCACCGCGCTCGCCCTGGTGGCGGGAGCCCTGCTCGGCGCGCTCGCCGCGACCTCGCGCAAGGCGGTCGACGAGACGCTGATGCGCTGCCTGGACGTCGTGATGGCGTTCCCCGGCATCGCGCTCGCCGCCGTGCTCGTCGCCGTGTTCGGCGGCGGCATCACCGTACTGATCTGCGCGATCGCGTTCCTCTTCACCCCGCCGGTCGCCCGGGTCGTCCGGGCGAACGTCCTCGACCAGTACGGGGAGGACTACGTCACGGCCGAGCGGGTGATCGGCGCCCGTACCCCGCACATCGTCCTCAAGCATGTGGCCGTCAACTGCGCGGCGCCGATCATGGTGTTCTGCACCGTGCAGGTCGCCGAGGCCATCGTCTTCGAGGCCTCGCTGTCCTTCATCGGCGCGGGCGTACGGCCCCCGGACCCGTCCTGGGGCAGTGTCATCGCCGACGGCAAGAACATGGTGCTGACCGGCGGCTGGTGGGCCACCGTCTTCCCCGGCCTGCTGATGCTGGCCACCGTCCTGTCGCTGAACATCCTCTCCGAGGGTGTCTCCGACGCCTGGGCGGCGCCCGCGGCCCGGGAGGTGTCCGTGCCCGCCGCCGAGGACCGGCTGGAGGCCCCCGAGCCGGGCAGCGGAACGGTCCTCGAACTGCCCGGTCTGGCGGAGGCCGCCGCCCGGCTCCGCTCACGGGCCCGCCCGCTCCCCTCGGGACGGCAGCCCGTCCTGGCCGTCGAGCACCTGGCCATCGGATTCGACAACCGCCACAGCGGTGTGGACATCGTCGACGGCATCAGTTTCGAGGTGTATCCCGGCGAAGTCCTGGGCCTGGTGGGCGAGTCGGGCTGCGGGAAGTCGCTGACGGCCCTGACGGTGATGGGCCTGGAGCCGAAGGGCGCCCGGGTGCGCGGCCATGTCCGTTTCGAACAACGGCAGTTGGTGGGCGAGCCGATGCGCGTACGGCGCCGGCTGCTGGGCCACGAGATGGCGATGGTGTACCAGGACGCGCTGTCGTCCCTGAACCCGGCGATGACGATCAGGGCGCAGCTCAAGCAGGTGATACGGCGGGGCGGCAGGCGCACCGCGGCCGAGCTCCTCGGCCTGGTCGGTCTCGATCCCGAACGCACCCTGCGCAGCTACCCCCACGAGCTCTCCGGGGGCCAGCGCCAGCGCGTCCTGATCGCGATGGCCCTGTCCCGCGAGCCCAGGCTGATCGTCGCGGACGAACCGACGACGGCCCTGGACGTGACGGTCCAGGCGCAGGTCATGGAGCTGCTGCTGCGGCTGCGGGCGGAACTGGACTTCGCCCTGATCCTCGTCTCGCACGACCTGGCGCTGATCTCTGCGGTCACCGACCGGGTGGTCGTGATGTACGGCGGCCAGATCGTGGAGACGGGAGTGACGGCGGACCTGGTGGAGTCCCCGGCCCACCACTACACGCGCGGGCTGCTCGGCAGCGTGCTGTCCCTGGAGTCGGCGGCGGAGCGCATGACGCAGATCAGGGGAGTCGTCCCCTCCCCTGCCGACTTCCCGGCCGGCTGCCGCTTCGCCGACCGGTGCCCGATGGCGAGCGAGGTGTGCCGGACGACGGCGCCGGACCTGGTGGGCCCGTACACGCACACGGCGGCCTGTCATCACCCGGCCGTCGACCTGGTGACCGCGGAGAGCGAGGCCGTGACATGAGGATTCCGCCGATGGCGCCCGGGGCGGTCGGATGACCGCGCCGGTGCGGGAGCCCGAGGTCCACCGGACGGACGCGCTCGTCCGGCTCACCGACGCGCATGTCGTCCACAAGGCCCGCAGCGGCGGTGTGTTCACCCGGGACCGGGTGTACGCCCTGACCGGCGCCGATCTCACCATCGTGCCCGGCGAGACGATCGGCGTCGTCGGCGAGTCGGGCTGCGGCAAGTCGACGCTCGCGAAGGTGCTCGTGGGGGTGCAGCGGCCGACCTCCGGCACGGTGGCCTTCCGCGGCCGTGACCTGTGGTCCCTGAAGCCGGACGAGCGGCGCACGGCCGTCGGCGGCAGCACGGGCATGATCTTCCAGGACCCGTCGACGGCTCTGAACCGCCGGCTGCCCGTACGCCGGATCCTGCGCGACCCGCTGGATGTGCACCGGCGCGGCACCGCGGCCGAACGGTCCGACCGGGTCGAGGAGTTGATGTCCCTGGTCGGGCTGCCCCGGGCCCTCGCGGACGCCCTTCCCGGCCAGCTCTCCGGCGGTCAGCGCCAGCGCGTGGCGATCGCCCGTGCCCTGGCCCTGGATCCCGACCTGGTGGTGGCCGACGAACCGACGAGCGCGCTGGACGTGTCGGTCCGCGCCCAGATCCTCAACCTCCTCCTCGATCTGAAGGAACGCCTGGGCCTCGCCCTGGTGTTCGTGTCCCACGACATCCAGACGGTGCGGCGGATGAGCGACCGGGTGATCACGATGTACCTGGGCCGGATCGTGGAGGAGTCGCCGGCCGACGAGGTCACCGACCGTTCCCGTCACCCGTACACCCGGGCCCTGTTCTCCGCGACTCCGGGCCTGCTGGATCCGATCGACCCGATTCCGCTGACCGGACCCGTCCCCTCGGCGACGCGTCCGCCGAGCGGCTGCCCCTTCCGCACCCGGTGCTGGAAGGCGGACGAGGAGTGCGCCACCCTGATGCCCGACTTCACGGCCGCGTCGACGCCGGGCCACCGCTTCCGGTGTCACCATCCGGTGGAGGAGGGCCGGTCGACGCGCGCCCTGGTCGCGCAGGCCGAGTCCGCCGCCGAGGCCACCGCCATGGCCGATCTTCCGTTCCAGCAGCACATCCGGGAGCCTTCATGACCTTCCCCGCCCCGCTGACCGGTGTCGTACCGCCCGTCTGCACGCCCCTGACACCGGACCGCGAGGTGGACGTCCCGTCGCTCACCCGGCTGATCGACCACCTGGTGGACGGCGGGGTGCACGGCCTGTTCGTCCTCGGCTCCACGTCCGAGGTGGCCTTTCTGACCGACGCGCAGCGCGGGCTGGTGGTGGAGACGGCGGTACGGCACGTCGCCGGCCGGCTCCCCGTCCTGGCCGGCGCGATCGACATGACGACACCGCGCGTCCTGGACCACGCGCGGGCCGCCCGCGCCGCGGGCGCGGACGCGATCGTCGTCACGGCCCCCTTCTACACACGCACCCATCCCGCGGAGATCGCCCGCCACTTCCGCGTCGTCGCCGCCGGCGCGTCGCTCCCCGTCTTCGCGTACGACCTGCCTGCCTCCGTCCACACCAAACTGAGCCCCGAACTGGTCCTCGAACTCGCCGCCGACGGCGTCCTGGCCGGGCTCAAGGACTCCAGCGGCGACCTCGGCGCCTTCCGCACGGTCGTCGGCGGCGCTCGCAACCACCCCGGCATCACCGGCTTCACCGCGCTCACCGGTTCCGAGGTGGTCGTCGACTCGGCGCTGGCCCTCGGCGCGGACGGCGCGGTCCCCGGCCTGGCCAATGTGGACCCGGCGGGCTACGTACGCCTGTACGACCTGTGCGTGGCGGGAGACCGGGAGCGGGCCCGGGCGGAGCAGGAACGGCTGTGCGAGCTGTTCGGCATGGTGGGCGTCGGTGACCCCGCCCGGATGGGCGGCGGTTCCTCGGCCCTCGGCGCCTTCAAGGCCGCGCTGTTCCTGCGGGGCGTCATCGACTGCCCCGCGACAGCGGAACCCCAGGTGCCGCTGTCGCAGGACGAGGTCGAGCGGGTCGGGAAGTACCTGGCGGGGGCGGGACTGCTCTAGCCGGGCGGAGCGCCGGCCGCCCCGGCGGGACACATGGTGCCCCGGCGGAGAGCCGCTACCCCCGCGGCCCGTTCACCGGCAGGCGCCGGAACGCGATCGTCTCGTACGGTCCCGCGACGCCCGTCTCGTAGAGGACGCCGACCCGGGAGACTCCGAGCTGGACGAGGTCCGAGTAGGCCGCCCGCTGTGACGACAGGGTGGTCGCCTTCACGAAGGTCGCGCCGCCCGTCGTACTGCGCCAGACGGCCATCGACTGGCGGGCGGTGGGGACGGAGGGGCCGGAGAACAGGAGCGAGGCGGAGGGGCCGGTCAGCTGGAGGACGCTGCCCTGGACGACGGGGACGTCGTTCAGGGTGGGCTGGACGGCGAAGGGGCGGTCCAGGGTCTCGGCGCCGTCGCTGGAGTAGGAGTCGAGGCGGTTGCCGGGACTCGTGCCGTTCTGGTCGCGCGAGCTGAAGTACAGCCTTCCGTCGGGGAGTTCGGCCACCGTGCTCTCGTTGGCGTTGATGGTCCCCTCGTACGAGTCGTCGATGAAGCCGAGCCGCCAGCGGAGCCCGCCGTCGTCGCTGTAGAGCGCGTGCGCTCCGTAGTACTTGGGCTCCTGACCGGTGTCGGCGGACCCGGCGGGCGGGGCGGCGGAGTGGTTGGCGGGCACGACCAGGCGCCCGGCGTGCGGTCCATGGCGCAGGGCGATCGCGTGGCCGGGGCCGGTGGCGTACCAGCGCCAGCTCGGCAGCTTCGCCTCGGCCGTGATGTCCCGCGGGTCGGAGAAGTGCCGCCCGTCGTCGCGGCTGGTCTGGACGAAGACGCGCCGGCTCTGGTCCTCGGTGACCTCGCCCCGCATGATCTGCGCCTCGGTCACGGCACCGCTGTTGTAGGACGTGAGCAGGACGATCCGGCCGGTCCTGGGGTCCACCACCGGCGCCGGGTTGCCGCGGGTGTCGCCGCCGCCGGACGCGACGACCTGGAGCGGGCCCCAGGTGCAGCCGCCGTCGGACGAACGTCTGAGGACGACATCGATGTTCCCGGTGTCGCCGGCGCCGCTGTGCCGCCCCTCGGCGAAGGCCAGCAGCGTGCCGGCCCGGGTCGTGACGGTCGCCGGGATGCGGTACGTGTCATAGCCCTCCTGGCCCGCGGTGTACGGGACGGAGGAGGTGCAGCCCCGGCCGGCCAGGGGCGCGGCGGAGGCGGTGCCGCCGGTGGCGGCGAGGGCGGTGAGGAGTCCGGCGGCTGCTGCGAACGCGACCATGCGGCTCGTGCTGGTCATGGCACTCCCTGGACTGCGTCGGACATAGGACGTGGGATGTCCTGGAGAACCTAATGTGCCCCGGGTTCCGCAGCAATACCCGTGCTTCCACGGCGTGTTGACGGGATGTCAGGGCACTCTGATGTCCCGTCGGGCCGGCGGGAGTGCCCGTGCCGGGGCGTGTTCCGTGCGCCGCCGGGTCAGACGTGGTCCGCGTCTCCCGGGGTCACCAGGCCCGACTCGTACGCCACGATGACCAGCTGGGTCCGGTCGCGGGCGCCCAGCTTGCCCATGATGCGGCTGACGTGGGTCTTCGCGGTGAGCGGACTGAGCCCGAGCGCCGTCGCGATCTCGGTGTTGTTGAGTCCGCGGGCGACCAGGGTGAGTACCTCGCGCTCGCGCTCGGAGAGCCCCTCGGGGCCGCCCACCACGAGCGCGGGAACCGACGGGGCACGCAGGAAGCGGGCGACCAGGCGCGCCGTCGGGCCCGGTGAGAGAAGCGCGTCCCCGGCGGCCACCGTGCGGATCGCGTCGAGGAGTTCGGCGGGCCGGGTGTCCTTCACCAGGAAGCCGGACGCGCCCGCGCGCAGGGCCTCCACGATGTGCTCGTCGGTGTCGTACGTGGTCAGGACGAGCACCCTGACCCCGGCCAGGCTCTCATCGGCCGCGATGAGCCGGGTCGCCTCGATGCCGTCCAGGTCGGGCATGCGGATGTCCATCACGATCAGGTCAGCCCGCTCGCTGCGCGCCAGTTCGACGGCCTCACGCCCGGTGGCCGCCTGCCCGACCACCTCCATGTCCCGTGCCGACTCCACGAGCATGGCGAACGCGGCCCGCACGAGGTTCTGGTCATCGGCCAGGAGCACACGGATGGTCATCGGACCTCGTCCCTTCCGCTTTCGGAGGCGGCCACGAAACCGGGTCCGGGCGCGGGCGCGGACGCGGGCGCGGGCGCGGGCGCGGAGTCGGGCAGGGCCGTCTGCTGTTCGGGCACCGAGGTCCGCAGGGGCAGTACCGCCAGCACCTCGAATCCGCCCCCTTCCCGTGTCCCGGCCTCCACCGTGCCGCCCACACTACGAGCCCGTTCCCGCATGCCCATCAGGCCGAAGCCGGGCGGGCCGCCCGCGTGGCCGATGCCGTCGTCGGTGACGGTCACGCGCAGGGCCCAGCCGTCCGTGCGCAGGTCCACCCGGACCGTCACGCCCGGGCCCGCGTGCCGGACCGCGTTGGTCAGCGCCTCCTGGACGATGCGATAGGCGGCGGCGCCCACGGCCGAGGGAACGTTGTCCGCCCGTACCCCGGTCGGCGCCTCTGCCTTCGCACCCGCCGAACGCGCCGCCGCCACCAGATCGGGCAGCCCGTCGAGGCCGGGCAGCGGGCCCCGCCCGTCGCCTCCGCCGTGCTCGGAGGCGCGCAGCACCTCCAGCGTGGTCCGCAGTTCACCGCGCGCGGTCCGGCAGGTCTCGGAGATGTCGTCGAGCGCCCTGACGACGGCCGTCCGGTCGAGGCGGTCGGGGTCGGCGGCCAGGACGTGCGCGGCGACGGAGGTCTGCACACCGATCAGGGTGATGCTGTGGGCGAGCAGGTCGTGCAGGTCCCTGGCGATGCGCAGCCGCTCCTCGGCGACCCGGCGGCGGGCCTCCTCCTCACGGGTGCGTTCGGCGCGCTCGGCACGTTCGACGACCTCGGCGAAGTACTGCCCGTGCACCTGGACGTACACGCCGAGGACGATGAATGCGACGATCCAACCGGTGACGCGCAGCGCCTGAGCGCCCTCGGCGGCACCCTGCCCGAACTTGACCGCGAGCATGATGCCGATGACACCGCTGCCGATGACGAGGGAGCGCAGCGGGCGCCCCGTGACGGCGACGGTGAACAGTGCGGTCATCGAGACGAGCAGCGGCGCGTTGTGGTTGAAATCGAGCGCGTGGTACGGACCGACGCAGGCGACGAGTGCGAGGAAGGCGGCGAGCGGGGCGCGCCGCCGCCAGACCAGCGGGATGTGCGCGGCGATCAGCAGGGTCCAGCCGAGCGCGTCCGGACGCCGGCCGTCTGCGTGCACGGTGAGGGCCACGGTCACGTCGGCGAGCAGCAGCGCGACGGCGAGCAGCGCATCCTGCGCCAGCACGCGCGCCGGGTCGACGCTCCCTCGGTGTCCGAAGCCGGTGAGGTGCAGCATGCGTTTGACGTCCACGGCTTCATCCTCCGTGAGGGGGCACCCCTCCGGGAGAGGAGGGGCGCCCGATGTCCGATGTGCGAGGGCCGGCCGGCTCGGCGTCCGGGGTGTGGGCCGGCCGGCTCAGCCGACGGCGACGGGCTCCTGCCGGCCGGCCTCCTCGGTGTCCGGCTTCCGCGAGAGGCCGCCCGGCCACCACACCTTCCGCCCCAG
Source organism: Streptomyces sp. NPDC005141 (assembly GCF_053599975.1). Taxonomy (NCBI): domain Bacteria; kingdom Bacillati; phylum Actinomycetota; class Actinomycetes; order Kitasatosporales; family Streptomycetaceae; genus Streptomyces; species Streptomyces sp. NPDC005141. Next base: position 14,498 of record NZ_JBSFYW010000022.1, read on the forward strand.
CGCCACGCTCGCGCTGGTCACCAGGTACGTACGGACGAGGAAGGTGTCGAGCAGCACCCCGACCGAGATGACGAAGCCGAGCTCGACGAGCTGGAGGAGCCCCATGTTCGTGAGCACCGCGAAGGTGGCCGCGAGGACAAGGCCGGCCGAGGCGATCACGCCTCCCGTGGTCCGCAGCGCGGTGAGCGCGGCGGCGGCCGGTTCGGCGCCGGAGAGGGATTCCTCCCGCATCCGGTGCATGAGGAAGATCCCGTAGTCGACGCCGAGGGCGACCAGGAACACGAAGGACAGCAGCCCGAGGCCGGGATCGGTCCCCTCGAACCCGAACAGCGGTCCGAAGACGAGGCCGCCGATGCCGAGCGCCGCTCCCCATACCGCGATCACGGCGGCGACGAGCAGCAGCGGGGCGACAAGGCTGCGCAGCAGTGCGACGAGGATCAGCAGGACGGAGGCGAGGACGATGGGCACGACGACGAGCCGGTCGCGGGCGTTGGTGTCCTGCAGGTCGATCTGCTGGGCGCTCGGGCCACCGACGTACGATCCGCCGAGGTCCTCCCGCAACGCCTTGATCGTGGCGGTCTCGGCCGCCGACTGCGGCGCGCCGCGCGCGATGACGGAGATCTCCGTCCATCCTCCCCCGCTCCGTCCGCGTTCGGCGCTCGCGACCCCGGGGTGGCCGCGCACCGCTGTCAGCGCCGCGTCCGCCCGTCCGGTGGGGGTGATCACGGTGATCGGCTGAGTGCCCTTCCCCGGGTAGGCGCGGGCGAGTGTCTCCATCGCGACGACCGAGTCGGGCCGGTGGACGAAGGAGTCCTGCTGCTTGAGCGGGCCCGGCAGGTTCAGGGTGCCGAGGGCGAGTGCCCCTAGCAGGACGGCTCCGCTCGCGAGGACGACGAGCGGCCGGCGTCCGGCGGAGGACCCCATCGCGGCGAACAGGCTCCGCCGCGCCCTGGGCTCGGCGCCGTAGGCGGGGACCAGCGGCCAGAACACCCGGCGCCCGAGCAGGACGAGCACGGCCGGCAGCAGGGTCAGCATGGCGAGCAGGGCGCAGAGCACCCCGACCATGCCCGTCGGGCCCATGCCCCGGCTGCTGTTGAGGTCGGCGGCGAGCAGGCAGAGCAGTCCGGCGGCGACCGTTCCGGAGGAGGCGAGCACAGCGGGCCCGCAGCCGCGCAGAGCCTCCTTCATGGCGTCGTAGGGCCGTTCCACGCGTCGTAGTTCCTCCCGGTAGCGGGAGATGATCAGCAGCGCGTAGTCGGTTCCGGCGCCGAAGACGAGGATCGTCATCACGCCCGAGCTCTGGCCGGAGACGCTGGTGCCGAACGCCTGGTGGAGTCCGTAGGCCACGCCCATCGCCAGATAGTCGGCGACGCCCGCGACGGCGAGCGGCACGAGCCACAGCAGCGGGCTGCGGTAGATGAGGATCAGCAGGACGGCGACCACGCCCACGGTGGTGTAGAGCAGCGGTCCGCCGAGGGAGTTGTACACCTCGCCGGCGTCGGTGGCCAGGGCGCCGGGCCCGCCGACGTCGACGCTCATCCCGTCCGTTCCCCGGGCGACGTCGCGTACGTCGTTCACGAACGCGTCGCGCTTCTTCTCGTCGGTGCCGGGCGCGGTGCTGGCGACCGCGTACATCAGCGTGCCGCCGTCCCGGGACGGTACGGCCTCGGGGGTGCCGGTGAGCGGGTTCGCCCGGGTCACCTCGGCGATCTGGCGGGCCGCCGCGGCCCGGTCGGCGGCGCGGAGCCCTCCGTCGCGGTGGTAGACGAGCACCAGCTCGGTGGCCTCGCCGCCGGGCAGCCGGTCCTCGATCCTGGCCACCTGGGTGGAGTCGGCGCTCGCCGGCAGATAGTCCACGGCACGGTCGTGCTGCACGTCCGCGAGCTTCGCCGCGAACGGCCCGACGGCGGCCAGCACGGCCACCCACAGCCCGAGCAGCACCCAGGGCACGGCGGTCCGCCGCCCTGGGCCCCTCCTCGTCTTTCCGGCCTTCTCGGGCCCCATGGCGGGGTCCTCCCCTCCTCGCGGAATGTCTGGACAGACACCAGACTCCCGGCGCGAGGGGCGGTATTCGTCGCGCGGAAGGGCGAGTTCGCGGGTACTACGAGGGGTGGCCCGGGGGCCGGACTACTCCCTGGGGAGTATCGGCGGGCCGGGTGGAGCGGTCCTACGAAGGCGTCCGTGCCGTCGCCAGGAGTCGGGTCACGTCGTCCGAGCAGATCGTCAGGGCCGCGCCCACGGTGGCCAGGACGTCCCGTTCGGCGGGGGTGTACGGCCCGTCGGCGAGGGCGATGCGGGCACCCGTGAGGAGGATCGCCTCGCGGCCCGTCGGAGCGAGGTGCGGGGCCAGTGGGTCCAGGGCCTCGTGGAGCTCTATGGCCAGGCTCGCTCCACAGGGCTCGCCGAAGAAGCGGCCCGTGTCGGCGGCGAGGGCCTCGACGAGGGCGCCGAGCTGGTCCTCCGTGCAGTCGTCGAAGCCGGCCGAGCGGACGGCCGCGGCGGCGGTCTCCAGGGACGAGCGGGCGCAGCCCCCGCCCGCCGCGAGGACCGCGAGGGCGACCGTGTGGACGGCGTCGCGGAGCATCGCGGAGAAGCGGGTGGTGGTGGGATGGTCGAGGACGTCGGCGCCGTAGTGGCGTCGGCAGGCGGCGCATTCGACGACGGGCCCGGTCTCGCCGCGTGGAATCACGGGAACACCGAGAAGAGTGAAGCGGCGGCGGCCGGCGAGCCGTTGGTAGTTGCGGTCGCCTCCGCAGCCGGGGCAGAAGAACTCACCGTCGCCGACGGTGCTCCATGCCGTACGAGTGCCCAGGATGCGGGGAACCTGAACTGCACGACCGTTTCGTCCCCATCCTGGCAGCACGTCGCACACCTCCGTAACGCCACGGCAACATCGCCGCGCTTGCGTGATGTTAGCCACATTGTTGAGGCTGAGTCAGTACCCCGGACGAGACCTGCTCGTGACCTGCACATGGATTGGCCGGTATACGACCGGGGCCCCGCCCGCCTCGGAAGGCGGACGGGGCCGGAAAGAACCAGGTGAACGAGGTCAGCGGGCCGCGCGGTTGACGGCGGAGACGACGGCCTTCAGCGAGGCGCGTGTCGTATTCGCGTCGATGCCGATTCCCCACAGAACCTTGTCGCCGATCGCGCATTCGATGTACGAGGCGGCCTGCGCGGAGGCACCCTCGCTCATCGTGTGCTCCTGGTAGTCCAGCAGGCGTACGTCGATGCCGATGGACTGCAGGGCGTCGAAGAAGGCGGAGATCGGACCGTTGCCGGTACCGCTCAGGACGGTGTCCGCGCCGTCGACCGTGGCCTCGACGGTCAGGGTGTCGACGCCGTCCTTGTCCGTGGCGGACTGGCCGGTCCTGACCTGGATACGACCCCACGGGTTCCCGGGGTTGGGCAGGTACTCGTCCTGGAAGGTCGCCCAGATGTCCTTCGGCGTGACCTCGCCGCCCTCGGCGTCCGTCTTGGCCTGGATGAGCTTCGAGAACTCGATCTGCATCCGGCGCGGCAGGTCCAGCTTGTGGTCGTTCTTCAGGACGTACGCGATACCGCCCTTGCCCGACTGCGAGTTGACGCGGATGACGGCCTCGTAGGAGCGGCCGACGTCCTTCGGGTCGATGGGCAGGTACGGGACGGCCCACTCGATGTCGTCGACTGTGACGCCCTTGGCGGCCGCGTCGGCCTCCATCGCGTCGAAGCCCTTCTTGATGGCGTCCTGGTGGGAGCCGGAGAAGGACGTGTAGACCAGGTCGCCCACGTACGGGTGGCGCGCGTGGACCTCCATCTGGTTGCAGTACTCCCACGTACGACGGATCTCGTCGATGTGGGAGAAGTCGATCTGCGGGTCGACGCCCTGCGAGAACAGGTTCATGCCCAGGGTGACCAGGTCGACGTTGCCGGTGCGCTCGCCCTGGCCGAACAGGCAGCCCTCGACACGGTCGGCGCCGGCCATCAGCGCCAGTTCGGCGGCGGCGACGGCCGTGCCGCGGTCGTTGTGGGGGTGGATCGACAGACAGACGTACTCGCGGCGGGACAGGTTGCGGCCCATCCACTCGAAGCGGTCGGCGTGCGTGGAGGGGGTCGAACGCTCCACCGTGGCGGGCAGGTTGAGGATGATCTCGCGGCCCGGGCCGGGCTGCCAGACGTCCATGACCGCCTCACAGACCTCCAGCGCGAAGTCCAGCTCGGTGTCGGTGAAGATCTCGGGGCTGTACTGGTAGCCGAACTCGGTCTCGGGGCCCAGCAGCTTCTCCGCGTACTCGGCGACCAGGCGCGTGCCGTCGACGGCGATCTGCTTGATGTCGTCCCGGGAGCCGCGGAAGACGACGCGGCGGAAGACCGGGGCGGTGGCGTTGTACAGGTGCACGTTGGCGCGCCTGGCGCCCTTCAGTGACTCGACGGTCCGCTCGATCAGGTCCTCGCGGGCCTGGGTCAGTACGGAGATCGTGACGTCGTCCGGGATCGCGGTCTCGTCCTCGATGATCGAGCGGACGAAGTCGAAGTCCGTCTGGCCCGACGCCGGGAAGCCGACCTCGATCTCCTTGTAGCCCATCTTCACCAGCAGGTCGAACATCTCGCGCTTTCGCGCGGGCGACATGGGGTCGATCAGGGCCTGGTTGCCGTCGCGCAGGTCCGTGGACAGCCAGCGGGGGGCGACGGTGATCCGGTTGTTCGGCCAGTCGCGGTCCGCGATGTCGACCTGCTCGTACTGGCCGTACTTGTGGACCGGCATGGACGTGGGCCGCTGACGGTTCGGGCGGGTCTGCTGGCTGCTCTGGCTGTTCGCCATGATGCGTGGGCTCCTCAGGATGTCCGAAAGGACGGCCGACGGCGCAACGCCAGACTCCGCGGGGAGGGGGTCGGCCTCGACTACAGGCCCTCGCCGCGGCAGCTAAGGAGAAGCAGCCCGAAACGCATGATGCTCCGCAGCCTAGCGGAGCCGCGCTCCGCCAGGAGGGCTGTATCAGTATGCGGGATCGCACCCCCCGAAAAGGACAAAAAGTGCGCCATACCACTTCCTGGCGGAACCGCAGCCTCCTTATCTCCGCATTTCACCAATCATGGTTGCACGTAGTGACATCGACGTCACTCAGTGCAAGGGTGCCGGGCATGAAGACCAACGGGGGCTTCGAGCCCGTTCACTGCACCATCGTGCCGCCCCATGTCCTCGACAAGCTCGCCCAGCACGAGGACCCGGCGCTCTCCGGTCCCGCGCGCCAGACCCTGGAGCGCGACGCGTACGAGCGCACCCACCGGCGGCTGACCACCGTCATCGGCGCGCCCGCCGTGGCCGCGCCCGCGGAGCCCGACGAGCAGAAGCCGCACCGGACGATCTACGACGCCCGCCACCGCCAGGACCTGCCCGGCAGGAAGGTCCGCGGCGAGGGCGACAAGCCGGGCAAGGACGCGACGGTCAACCGCGCGTACGCCGGCCTCGGCGCGACCTTCGAGCTCTATCTGAAGGCCTACGGACGCACGTCGATCAACGGCGAGGGCCTGCCGCTCGACGCCACCGTGCACTTCGACGCGAACTACAACAACGCCTTCTGGAACGGCGAGCAGATGGTGTTCGGCGACGGTGACGGCGAGATCTTCCTCGACTTCACCATCCCGGTCGACGTCATCGGCCACGAGTTGACCCACGGCGTCACGCAGTACACGGCGAACCTCACCTACTTCGGCCAGCCGGGCGCCCTGAACGAGTCCATGTCGGACGTCTTCGGCTCGCTGATCAAGCAGTACACGCTCGGCCAGACCGCCACCGAGGCCGACTGGCTGATCGGCGCCGGGCTGCTCGCCCCGCGGGTCACCGGCACCGCCCTGCGCTCCATGAAGGAGCCGGGCACGGCGTACGACGACGACGTCCTCGGCAAGGACCCGCAGCCCGGGACGATGGACGGCTATGTCCGCACCGGCCGGGACAACGGCGGTGTCCACATCAACTCCGGCATCCCCAACCACGCCTTCTACCTCGTCGCCCAGGCCCTCGGCGGCCACGCGTGGGAGCGGGCCGGACAGATCTGGTACGACGTCCTCACCGGCGGGGAGCTGCCCCAGCAGGCCCTCTTCTCGGACTTCGCGCGGCTCACGCTCGCCGCGGCGCGGTCCCGGTTCAACGAGGGCGAGGAACTGCTGGCCGTGACGAAGGCCTGGGAACAGGTCGGGGTCCCGGCCACCTGACCCCGGCCACCTGACCCCGAGTGCATGACCCGGAGCACGGCAGGTCCCCGCCACATGGTCCCGGGCACATGGCCCCGGTGCCCGACTCGTACTAGACAGGACCCATGCGTATTCAGGTGAGGCGCACGGGCGGGTTCGCGGGCATCGAGCGTCATGCCGAGGTGGACACTTCGGGACGGTCCGACGCCCCCGAGTGGCATGCCCTGGCCGAGCGGGCGTTCGCCGCCGGCCGGGGCACGCCCCCGGCCGGCGTCCCGGACGGCTTCAGCTATCAGATCACCGTGGACGGCAGGACGGTCCACGCCGCCGACCCGAAACTGACGGAGGACCAGCGCGAGCTGATCTCACGGGTGCTGAAGGAAGGCGCCTAGAGCCCGGTCCGGCGGTCGGGCCCCGGGAACGCGGAGGGCGGGATCGCGGGCTCCGGGAACGCGGAGGACGGGAACACGGAAGCCGGGGAGCCGTGGGTTCACACCGAACCGTTGACTTCCGTTACCGCCGGTACAGATGATCGCGCGCATGGCGAAGAACCCCCTCCCGCAGTTCCCGCCCGGCTTCCTCTGGGGCGTGTCCACCTCGGCCCACCAGATCGAGGGGGCCGCGGACGAACGCGCCCCCTCGGTCTGGGACGCCTTCACCGCCGGGCCCGGGCACGTCAAGGACGGCTCCACGGCGGCGGTGGCCTGCGACCACTTCCACCGCTACCCGGAGGATGTGGCACTCCTCGCCGGCCTCGGCGTGGACGCGTACCGCTTCTCCGTCTCCTGGCCCCGGGTGAACTCCCCCGGCGGCCTCGACTTCTACGACCGCCTGGTCGACGCCCTGTGCGCCGCCGGCATACGGCCGCTGCCGACCCTCTTCCACTGGGACCTGCCGGTGGAACTGGACTGGCTGGACCGGGACACCGCCGAGCGGTTCGCCGAGTACGCCGGCGTCGTCGCCGCACGCCTCGGTGACCGCGTGAAGAAGTGGATCACCCTCAACGAGCCCGCCGAGCACACCCTGTTGGGCCACGCGCTCGGCGCGCACGCTCCCGGCAAGCGGCTCCTGTTCGACGCGCTGCCGGTGGCCCACCATCAGCTCCTCGCCCATGGTCTCGCCGTACGGGCCCTGCGCGCGGCCGGTGCCGGCGACATCGGGATCGCCAACTCGCACGGCCCGACGTGGGCCGCCTCGCGCGGCACCGAGGACGTGGAGGCGGCCGACTTCTACGACCTCCTGCTCAACCGTCTCTTCGCCGACCCCGTCCTGCTCGGCCGGTACCCCGAAGGCATCGGCGAGTTGATGCCCGGCGACGTCGAGTCGGACCTGAAGATCATCGCCGAGCCGGTCGACTGGTACGGGATCAACTACTACCAGCCGACCAGGGTGGGCGCCCCCGAGGGCGCGGAGATCGAGTTCAGCGGACTCACCCTGCCCGCCGAACTGCCCTTCACCGTGCGGGAACTGGAGGGATACCCGGTCACGGACTTCGGCTGGCCGGTGGTGCCCGAGGCGCTCACCGAACTGCTGGTCGGCTTCCAGGAGCGCTACGGCGACCGGCTCCCGCCCGTCGTCATCACCGAGAACGGCTGCTCGTACGACGGTATCGACGACCAGGAGCGGATCACCTTCCTGGACGGTCATGTCCGGGCGCTGCACCGGGCGTTGGAGCGGGGCGTCGACGTACGCGGCTACTTCGTCTGGTCCCTGATGGACAACTTCGAGTGGGCCGAGGGGTACGCGCGCCGCTTCGGCCTCGTCCACGTCGACTACGACACCCTGGAGCGGACCCCGAAGGCCTCGTACGGCTGGCTGCGGGACGCCCTGCGGGCGCAGAGATGACCGCCGCCGACCCGGTCATACCCGCGGCGGCCCTCGCCGAGCCCGTCGAGCGGGTCGGCCGGGGCTGGACCTCGGCGCTCTCGCTCGCCAACGGCGCGATCTGGGTGGGCTGGTACGGCCCGCTGCAGATCCTCCTCGCCTCCCAGGCCGAGGACTTCGCGCCCGGCACCGGCCTGTCCAAGGAGGCCACGCTGGCCTGGGTCACGGGTGCGGGCGCGGTCGTCTCGCTGGTCGCCAACCCGCTCTTCGGGGCACTGTCCGACCGGACGACCTCGCGCCGGGGCCGCCGTACGCCGTGGATCGTGGCCGGAGCGGCCGGCGGCGCGCTCTCCCTGCTGCTCCTCGCGGGGGCGGGCGGCGTGTGGACGATGGCGGCGGGCTGGTGCCTGGTCCAGCTGACCCTGAACGCCGCGTTCGCCGCGGTGACGGCGGCCGTCCCCGACCGGGTGCCGCGGCTCCAACGCGGTTCCGTGGGCGGCTGGCTGGGCGCGGCGCAGATCCTCGGCGTGGTCGGCGGCACGGGACTCGCGACGGTGGCCGGGGGCACCGGGGGCGGGTACGCGGCGTGCGCGGTGTTCACCCTGGTGGGCGTCCTGCCGTACGTGCTCCGCTACGAGGACCTGCGATTGCCGGAGTCGGCCCGCCCGCCCTGGTCCTGGCGGGCCTTCCTCGCCTCGTTCCGGCTGAGCCCGCGCGAGCACCCCGATCTGGCGTGGGCCTGGCTGACCCGTTTCCTCATCAATCTCAGCAACGCCCTCGTGCTGCTGTACCTGCTCTACTACCTGCGGGACCGGCTGCACCACGACGACCCCGAGCAGGGTGTTCTGATCCTCACGGCGGTGAACGGTGTCACGCTGCTCGCCACCGTCGTGGTGGGCGGGGTGTGGTCGGACCGGCTGGGCCGCCGCAAGCCGTTCGTGATCTGGTCGGGCGTCCTGATGGCGGTGGCCACGGCGGCGCTGGCCGGGTGGCAGACCTGGCCCGGCGCGATCGTCGCCGCGGCCGTCCTCGGCGTCGGCTTCGGCGTCTTCACCTCCGTCGACTTCGCCCTGATGACCGATGTCCTGCCCAAGGCCCTCGACCGCGGCAAGGATCTCGGCGTCATCAACATCGCCAACGCCCTCCCCCAGGTCGCCGCGCCCGTGCTGGCGGCACCGATCGTGACGTATCTGGGCGGATACCGGGTGCTGTACCTGGTCTCGGCGGTGATCGGCCTCGCGGGGGCGGTGCTGGTGGGGCGGATCAAGGGGGTGGACTGAGGCGGTGGAGGACTGGGGCGGTGGAGGGCTGGGGCGGTCCGAAATCGGGTGACTCCGCCGGGGTGGTCGTCTTGGATGGCGGTATGACCACCGTGAACTCATCGCTCGGCCGACTGGAGCAGTACTACGACGCGGTGCCGCGTGCCGCCGCGCGGGCCGAGGACTTCGGTCCGCTCACCCTCTTCGTCCGGGAGTCCCCGGGCTGGCCCTACTACGCACGCCCTACACCCGACTGGACGGGCCCGGCCGCGACCGCCGAGGACGTCGACCGCGTACGGGCCCGGCAGCGCGAGCTCGGGGTGCCGGAAGCGTTCGAGTGGGTGGCCGAGGTGACACCGGGCCTGCGGGAGGCCGTCGGGGCGACGGGGCTGCGGGTGCACGCGCACCCGCTGATGGTCCGGGACGGCGACGACCCGGACGCCGTCCTCCCCGACCCGCACCCCCTCGTCCGCGTACTCGGTCCCGAGGACCCTTTCCTGGCGGGTGCGCTGGCGGTCCCGCACCTGGCGTTCGCCGCTCCCGGCACGGCCCTCGGCCCGGCCGGGCCCGCCGAACTGGCCGCCGAGATCACCGCCCGGGCCGGTGAGCTGCCCGCTGCGGCGGAGCGCGTCCGCGAGGGCCGCACGGTGGTGGCCGCGGCCGTCGAGGACGGCGTGGTCCTCTGCTCCGGAATGCATCTGCCCGTCGGCCGGGTGAGCGAGGTCGCGGGCGTCGGCACCCTGCCCGCCGCGCGCCGCCGCGGGCTGGCCCTCGCGGTGACCGCCGCTCTGGTGGCCGACGCCCGGACTCGCGGCGTCGACACGGTGTTCCTGTCCGCCGGTGACGACGACGTGGCCCGCATCTACGGCCGGCTGGGATTCCGCCGCGTGGCAACGGCCCTGATCGCGGAGCCGGCGGACTGAGTGGCCCCGGGCGGGCCGGGCCAGCCTCGCCGTCCGGGTGGGCCGGGCGGACCTGGCACGCCGGGCGATCCGGACGGTCGTACGCGCCGGAGGGACCGGACGACCCCGCCGGGCCGGACTGTCGCACGGGCCTGACGACCCCGGCGCCGGACGGTCTCACCCGGCCGGACGGGCAGGACCGGCGATCCCGCGAGGACGAACGGGGCGAAGGGCCCGGGACGGGCCCAACCCGTCACAGAGCCCCCGCGTCCCTGGCCGTCCACAGTGACGGGTACACCGGGCGGAAGCCCAGGTCGTGGCGGATGCGGTCGGTGGAGACGATGTCGCTCCAGGGGTCGGGGTCGGTGCGGTCGTACAACCTGCGCGCGGTCACGGCGGCCCGCCCCGACGATCCGGCGCCCGCCGCTCTGGTGGCCGAACTCCGCTCCACGAGCAAGGAGTTCGCGGACCTGTGGGAGTCCCACGAGGTCGGGGGCGGCGGTCCGCGACGAAGCGGTTCCTGCACCCCACGGTCGGTCTGCTGGAGCTCGACTGCGAGTTCCTGCTCAGTTCCGGCGACCACCAGCTCCTCATCGTGCACACGGCGCGCCCCGGCACCGAGTCGCACGAGCGCCTCCAGCTGCTGCGCGTGGTGGGCCTGCAGAACCTGGCGCCGGCCACCGGGCCGGCCGCCGGGCCGAGGTGACGCCCGGGCCCGCGTTCAACTTCGGCCACTTTCCACGACCGTTGAAGGAAAGGGTCCGCTTCCCTTGCAATCGTGAGCCACCCGCGCCTCAATGGAACCGCACATTCCGACGGACCGTCAGACACGCCGCCGCACAGCGTCCCGCACCCCACGCGCGGACGGTCCGCGTACACGTCTCCCCGCACCCTCACCGCGCACACAGGTGAGGAGCCCGTGTGCCCGGACCCAGGGCGGACGGACCCGTCCCGACCATCCCCCCATGGCAATTCCCCCACAAGGGAAGGGAATCCGATGAGAGGCAAGCGACTCGGAACCGTCGCGGCGTTGGCCGCCGGCACCCTCGCCGCGACCGGCCTGGCCTTCGCGCCGGCCGCCGCGGCCGTCACTCCCCAGACGGCCACCATCGACGCGACCTGCAGCATCGGCGGCAGCGGCGCGGCCACCCTCACGGCCACGCAGGACGGCACGGCCGCGACCATCACCCTCAGCTCCACCGACATCACGGCCCCGATCCCCGTGGCCGAGAACTCGGTCACCTCCACCCTGACCCTGGTGAACCCGAGCGGCGGGACCACCGCCTTCAGCGGCACGAGGAACCCCGCGATCGCCGCGGGCGGCGGGGTCTCGGTGGGCCCCCTGGACGGCACCGTCGCCTCCGGCGACAGCCTGGAGACCTACGGCGGCTCCCTGAGCATGGTGATCTTCGGCATCACCATCACCTGCACGGCCGACGCGCCGCAGTCCCCGGGCCCGTTCGTCTTCGACTGACCCGGCCGCGACATGGCATGACGTGAGGGCCGGTGCCGCCCGCGCGCAGCGGCACCGGGCCCCCGCAACTCACCTGATTTCAGGCTTGGTTGATGACCATGACAGAAACTGATGGGCCATCAGTCACTGCTTCGGGACTCCATTGACTTCTCACACAGCCCGCACATCAATGGCCCCCTGTCGGCGCGGATGAGCCGCTGCGCCCGCATCCCTCAGGAGGGGGCAACAACCATGTCAACCACGGGTCCGACAACCCGAAGACGCCGCTGGGCGGCACTGCTCGGGGCGACCGCTCTCGCGGTCACCGCGGGAGGTGCGCTGGCCGCCCCGGCCGGAGCCGCTTCCACGAACGTGGACTTCGCCACGCACTGCATCCCGCCGGCGATCGCGGGCATCCCGCCGATCGACGGCACCACCACCGCGAAGATCACGGTGGACAACACGAGTCCCAAGGTCGGCGACACGGTCACCGTGACCTACACGGTGGTCAAGCCCGCCGCCAGCAACCCCGTCGACCTGGCGCTGCCGGCGGACATCATGACGCCCACCGGCAAGGTCGCGCTCGGCGGGGCGCAGACCGGAAGCGTCACCGTCGCCGGTCCCAAGAAGAACGACCCGGTGCCCGGCAAGGGCGCCTTCCCGTCGTTCAGCATGACCGGCACGTTCACCGTCACCGCGCCCGGCGCGATCACCCTGTCGCCCAGCGACTACAACATCCACACCAGCTACATCATGGAGCTGGACACCCCGTGCACGGTCATCACCCCGCCCGCCCCGGTCTCGGAGACGGTCACCGCGACGGGCGGCGGACAGACCAACACCCGGGCCATCCAGCTCGGTTCGGCCTCCGGGAACCCCGGTGACAGCGTGACCGTCACCGGCAGCGACTTCACCCCGGGCGCCACCGTCACCCTCGCCGGACGGTCCGGGGCCACCCAGACCGCCGACACGGCGACCGTGACCGCGGACGCCCAGGGCTCCTTCAGCGGCTCGCTCGTCGTCAACGACAAGACGACGACCGGCGTGGTCGCGTACGAAGGGGGAAGCTGGGACCCGGACACCGGAGCGGGTCCCGCCGCGTATGTCGTCATCGACGACACGCCCGTCCCGGACGGCAGTCAGAAGCTCACCACCACGGTGCGGGCGGGAACCCTGTCGATGACCCAGGCCGGGGACGCCGTCGCACTGTCGGCGGTCGACTTCGGCAAGGGCGGGGCCTCCACGGGCGCCCTGCGGACGGTGACGGTCAAGGACTTCCGCGGCGGACCCGCGGGCTGGTCCCTGACCGGCAAGGTCACCGACTTCACCGGCCCCGGCGCGAAGATCGATGCCGGTGCCCTGAGCTGGGCCCCGGCCTGCGCCACGAAGGCCGGCAGCCCGAGCACCTGCCAGGCCGGCTCGTCCGGCACGGTGGGCACCTCGGGTGCGACCCTGGCATCCACCCCCAACGGGACGCTCACCGGTGGTGAGTTCACCGTCGACGCCGGACTGTCGCTGAACGTACCGGAGTTCACGCCTCCCGGCTCCTACTCCGGCGTGCTCACGCTGACGCTCAGCTGACCGGTCCGCCACTCGACCGGTCCATCCGCACCCCGGTGGCCGGGCGCGCACCCGCCCGTCCACCTCGTCCCGCCCATGCCGTCCGCGGGGGTCCGCACCCATGCGCAAGCCGTATGCCCTCCTCCTGAGCCTGCTCCCTGCCTTGCTCGCCCTCCTGGCGACGCCCTCGTACGCGGCCGACAACGGCAGCTGGTCGGTCTACCCCGTCTCCTCGCGCATCGCCGCGCGGCCGTACTTCTACCTCTCCGCCGACCCCGGCCAGACCCTCCGGGACAAGGTCACCGTCGCCAACAAGACCGGCCGGGCCCTGACGTTCCGGCTGTACGCGGCCGACGCCTACAACACCGCCCGCGACGGCGGGTTCGCCGTGCGCACGCTGAAGGAGAAGCAGCGCGGGGTGGGAGCGTGGGCCCGGCCGGCCCGCTCCCGGGTCACCGTGCCGGCGCACGGCAAGGTCACCGTGCCGTTCACGCTCCGGGTCCCGGCGAAGGCCGAACCCGGCGACCATCCGGGCGCTCTGGTGGCGCTCGACGAACGGATCGAGACGGGCGGGGGCTCCCTCGCGGTCGGTGTGCGGAGGGCGGTCGCCGCCCGTGTCTATCTCCGGGTCGGCGGGCCGACGGTTCCCGCCCTGGCCGTGGAGAAGGTCCGTCTCACCCACCACCAGCCGCTGGTCCCCGGCACGGGCACCGCCACGGCCACCGTCTCCTACACCCTCCACAACACGGGCAACGTGACGCTGAACCCGAAGGTGCGTCTGAAGGCCGAGGGGCTCTTCGGGCGGACCCTGCTGTCCCGCGGGCTCACGGACATCCCCTCGGAACTGCTCCCGGGCCAGCGGGTCCGGCTCACCGAACCCTGGCACGGGTCGCCTCAACTCGACTGGGGCGATGTGACGTTGACGGCCAGCGCCCCCGGAACCCGGGAGTCGGCGCAGGTGTCGTTCCTCGCGCTGCCGTGGCTGGTGGCCGTGGTGGTGGGAGCCGCGTTCGCCGCGGCGGTGGTGACGATCAGAGTGCGTCGGGCCCGCGTTCGCCAGTCCGTACCCGCACCACCGTCTCCACGGGTACGGACCACACCTTTCCGTCCCCGATCTTCCCGGTCTGCGCGGCCTTCACCACCGCGTCGATGACCGCGTCGGCGTCCGCGTCCTCGACGACGACCTCGATCCGGACCTTGGGGACCAGGTCGACCCGGTACTCCGCGCCGCGGTACACCTCGGTGTGCCCGCGCTGACGCCCGTAGCCGCTGGCCTCGGTGACGGTCAGCCCGTGCACGCCGATCTCCTGCAGGGCGGCCTTGACCTCGTCGAGTCGGTGGGGCTTGACGATCGCGGTGATGAGCTTCATGCCGAGGGCTTGACCTTCTGCGCGGTGGGGAGGGACGCGGAAACCGGGGCGCCATGGCCCAGGACCCCGTGATCGTAGGCGCTCTCGGCGTGCACCGTAAGGTCCAGGCCGGTCTGCTCGTGCTCCTCGTCCGCGCGCAGGCCCATGAGCCGGTCGATCAGCTTGCCGAGTCCGTACGTGACGGCGAAGGCGTACGCCCCGACGGCCACCACACCGACCAGCTGCCTGCCGAGCTGGCCGAGCCCGCCGCCGTACAGCAGCCCGTCGGCCCCGCCCGTCATCTCGTGGACGGCGAAGACCCCGATGAGCAGCGTGCCGATGACTCCGCCGACCAGGTGGACGCCGACGACGTCCAGCGAGTCGTCGTAGTTCAGCCTGAACTTCCAGCTCACCGCGTACGAGCAGACGGCACCGGCGGCGAGTCCGACGGCGAGCGCGCCCAGCAGGGACACCACCCCGCAGGACGGGGTGATGGCCACCAGACCGGCGACCGCGCCCGAGGCGGCGCCCAGTGTGGTCGGGTGGCCGTCTCGCCGCTGCTCGACGAGGAGCCAGCCGAGCAGGCCCGTGCAGCCGGCGGCGAGGGTGTTGAGGAAGGCCGCGGCGGCCAGACCGTTGGCGCCGAGGGCGGACCCGGCGTTGAAGCCGAACCAGCCGAACCAGAGGAGACCGGCGCCGAGCATCACCATGGGCAGGTTGTGCGGCCGCATGGCGTCCTTCTTGAAGCCGAGCCGCGGCCCGAGGACCAGGCACAGCGCGAGCCCCGAGGCACCCGAGGTGATCTCGACCGGCATACCGCCCGCGAAGTCGAGGGCGCCGAGACCGTCACGGATCCAGCCGCCCGGGCCCCACACCCAGTGCGC
Organism: Streptomyces sp. NPDC005141; assembly: GCF_053599975.1. NCBI lineage: Bacteria > Bacillati > Actinomycetota > Actinomycetes > Kitasatosporales > Streptomycetaceae > Streptomyces > Streptomyces sp. NPDC005141. Next base: position 29,900 of record NZ_JBSFYW010000022.1, read on the forward strand.
TACGGGAACGTATACGAGCAGCGCCCAGGCGGGCACGAAGACGAGCCACGCCCCGAACTTCGCCCGGTCGGCGATCGCCCCGCTGATCAGCGCGGCGGTGATGATCGCGAAGGTGAGCTGGAAGGTGGCGAAGAGCAGGGTGGGGACGGTGCCCTGCACGCTGTCCGGCCCGACCCCGGCCATCCCCGCGTGCCGCAGCCCGCCGATGAGCCCGCCGAACGCGTCCTCGCCGAAGGCGAGGGAGTATCCGGCGGCCAGCCACACCACCGTGACCAAGGCGATCGACACGAAGCTCATCATCAGCATGTTGAGGACGCTCTTCGCCCGGACCATGCCGCCGTAGAACAGGGCGAGGCCGGGGGTCATCAGGAGGACGAGCGCGGTGGCGGCGAGCAGCCAGGCTGTGTCGCCGGTGTCGATCCGGGCGGCCAGAGTCACGGTCTCTCCAACGGGGTGGGGGCGTCGTCAGAGCGTCACGGGCGCGCATTTCCGGTTGCGTTCACCCGCGTTTCCGATGTGTTTCATTGCGCCGTGATTTCCGAATCCTCACCATCGGGACACCCGGTGCGCGGCGTAGGAAGGTCCCGTGCGCGCGTTCCTGAACGCCCGGTGCACTCGTCCCTGAACACCCGGTGCGCGGGTCCCTGAACGCCCTGTGCTCGGGTCCCCGTACATCCGGTGCGCGGGTATCGGAATGCCCGCTTCCCGGGTATCGAACAACTTGGTACGGCGGGCGCCCGACGATCAGGGAGAATGGGCGCCATGAGCGTTCGCAACCAGTCATCCGAGCCGTCCAAGGACGGGGGCGCCCCGCACGCCCTCGAGGCAGTGGGGAACCACCGCGCCGGCTTCGCCTGTTTCGTGGGCCGCCCCAACGCGGGCAAGTCCACCCTCACGAACGCTCTGGTCGGCCAGAAGGTGGCGATCACCGCGAACCAGCCGCAGACCACGCGGCACACCGTGCGCGGCATCGTGCACCGGCCCGACGCGCAGCTGATCCTCGTCGACACCCCTGGCCTGCACAAACCGCGCACGCTGCTGGGTGAGCGGCTCAACGACATCGTGCGCACCACCTGGGCCGAGGTCGACGTGATCGGCTTCTGCCTGCCCGCGAACGAGAAGCTCGGCCCGGGTGACCGTTTCATCGCGAAGGAACTGGCGTCCATCAAGAAGACGCCGAAGATCGCGATCGTCACGAAGACCGACCTCGTCGACAGCAAGACGCTCGCCGAGCAGCTCATCGCGATCGACCAGCTCGGCCGCGAGCTGGGGTTCGAGTGGGCCGAGATCGTGCCGGTGTCCGCGGTCGCGGACACGCAGGTGGGTCTGCTGGCGGACCTGATCGTCCCGCTGCTGCCGGAGGGGCCCGCCCTCTATCCCGAGGGCGACCTGACGGACGAGCCCGAGCAGGTCATGATCGCGGAGCTGATCCGCGAGGCCGCCCTGGAGGGCGTCCGTGACGAGCTTCCGCACTCCATCGCCGTCGTGGTCGAGGAGATGCTGCCGCGGGAGGACCGCCCCGCCGACAAGCCGCTCCTCGACATCCACGCCTTCGTCTACATCGAGCGCCCCAGCCAGAAGGGCATCATCATCGGCCCCAAGGGCAAGCGGCTCAAGGACGTCGGCATCAAGTCCCGCAAGCAGATCGAGGCCCTGCTGGGCACGCCGGTCTTCCTCGACCTCCATGTGAAGGTCGCCAAGGACTGGCAGCGGGACCCCCGGCAGCTGCGCAAGCTCGGCTTCTGAGAGACCCCCGCCTCCGCCGGCCCACGCCGCACCGCCCGCGCCGGGTGCTCGGCCGCGGGCCGGGGCCGGCGGACCGGGGGAAGCCCTTCTCAGCCTGCCGTCACCGTCTGCCGTACGACGCCGTCGAGCCCGGCCAGCAGCACCGGAGTCCCGGGCCCGCCGAGATCCCGTACGGCCGCGCGGTCCGCGTCCGCGACGGCCTCCGCCTCGGACACCACGGCCGCCGCCTCCAGGGACTTCGCACCGGACGCCACGGCCATCGCCACGGCGGTCTGCAGGGCGCTCAGCCGCAAGGACGTCAGCTCCACGGTCCCGGCGACGTAGGTACGCCCCGTCTCGTCCCGTACGGCGGCCCCCTCGGGCACACCGTTGCGGGCCCGCGTGGAGCGGGCCAGGGTGACGATCTTGCGGTCCTCGGGGTCGAGCGCGCTGCTGTCGGTCATGACCAGAGCATACGAAGTGCCGGCGCGCGCTCCCGCCGAAGGGTCACCGGGCACGTCGGGTCAGCCGGCCACCGGATACATCGAGCCGCGCCGGCCCTCCGGCGAGGCCAGCCACTCCAGCTTCGACGCCGTGTTCGCCTCCGGCAGCGGTGTGTGCAGCACGATCGTGAGGTCGGGCCGGACCGGTACCTTCATCGCCGTGGACTCGACGGCGAGCAGCCCCACCAGCGGATGGTCGAGCTCCTTGCGGATCTGCCCGGCGTCCTCGATGTCCCGCCGCTCCCACAGTTCCGCGAACTCGGCGCTGGCCTCGGTGAGTCGGGCCAGCAGTTCACGGAACCCCTCGTCGTCCGGCGCGGCGGCGCACGACGCGCGGAACTGGGCCACGACGGTGCGCGCGTTGCGCTCCCAGGTCCGCGAACGGCCCCGGTAGAGCGGGTCGGTGAAGAAGTCGACGATGCAGTTCTGGGTGTTCTCGGGACGCATGCCGAGGACGACCTGAGCGGCGTCGTTGTACATGACGCAGTTGTAGTACGGGTCCATGATGTGTGCCGGATACGGCATCCACGTGTCGATCAGCCGCCGCAGCCCGTCGCACATGTCCCGGTCCCCGGGGGCGACTTCGGGGGCGGGCGGGTTCAGTCCGGCCAGCGTGTACAGATGGCGCCGCTCGGTGTTGCTGAGCCGCAGCACGCGGGCGACCGAGTCGAGGACCTGCGACGACACGGAGATGTCCCGCCCCTGCTCCAGCCACTGGTACCAGGACGCCCCGACGCCCGCGAGGACGGCGACCTCCTCACGGCGCAGCCCCGGTGTGCGGCGGCGGGCACCGCCGTCCGGGAGCCCGGCCTCGGCCGGTGACACCCGCGCCCTGCGGCTCATCAGGAAGTCCCGCAGTTCCGGGCGCCGATGGGTCTTGAGCACGTCCTCGCTCACCTACGCGTCCCCCTCCGGTGGCTGGTGGTGCGACCACCAGCATAAGTTCCGGCTCCCCACGGATATTCCGGCCGCCGCAGGCTGTTGCCATGGCGACCGAGACAACGACCGCGTCCACCGACCGCACCCCCGGCGACACCCCGCCGCCGGGCACCGATCCAGGCATCGGCTCAGACAACGACCCGGACAACGACCCGGCCATCGACGTTGGCATCACTGCTGACATCGACTCAGGCCCCCCGAACGGCCTCCGGATCCACCGTTCCTCCGCTCCTCCTGCTCGCCCGGCTCCCCCGGCCCTGGGGAAGGACCACCCACCCCTCGGCAGCCGGCTGTCGCGACGCGACCGGCTCGTCCTCTTCGTGTTGTGCGCGGCCCAGTTCATGGTCGCGCTGGACTTCTCCGTCCTGAACGTGGCGCTGCCCGTGCTCGGCGCCGACCTCGGCATGAGCCGCTCGGCGCTCCAGTGGGCGGTCACCGCCTTCGCGCTGCCGTCCGGCGGCTTCCTGCTCCTCTTCGGCCGCATCGGCGATCTGTACGGCCGCCGCAGGCTCTTCCTCGGCGGACTGGCGTTGTTCGGGACGGCCTCGCTGCTGGCGACCTTCGCCTGGGACCCGACGTCGTTCCTGGCCGGACGCGCCCTGCAGGGCCTGGGCGCGGCGGCGATCGTCCCGACCGGCATGTCGCTGCTGACCACTACCTTCCCGGAGGGCCCCGCGCGTGACCGCGCGCTCGGCATCTCGGGCACGCTCCTGTCGCTCGGCTTCACGGTCGGCATGGTGGCGGGCGGCGTCCTGACGGACGCGCTCGGCTGGCGTTCGACGATGGGTCTGCTGTCGGTGTTCGCGCTGATCGTGCTGCCGCTGGCTCCGGGCCTGCTGCCCGAGTCCCGGACCCCGGACCGTCCGCGCCTGGACATCCCGGGCGCGGTCACCGTCACCGGCGCCCTGCTGGCCCTGATCTACGCCCTGTCGACGGCGGCGGACCGCGGCTTCGGCGGCGCGGACGTGATCACGACGCTCGTCGTGGGCGTTCTGCTGCTCGGCGCCTTCGTCCGCGCCGAGTCCCGCGCCGCCGCCCCGCTGGTCAGCCTCCCGATGCTGCGCCGTCGCACGGTGGCGTGGGGCAACCTGGGCGGCCTGGTCACCTTCTCGATGATGTCGACGGTCGTGTTCGTGCTGACCCTGTACTTCCAGGAGACCCTCGGGCTCTCCGCCTTCGAGACCGGCCTGGTCTTCGGCGTGCAGGGGGTGCTGTCGGCCGTCGCCGGGGTGTACGCCCCGAAGGTCATCGGCCGCGTCGGCGCCCGCCGTACGCTGGTCGGCTCGCTGGCCGGCCAGGGCCTGTTCGTGGCGACGATGCTGACGCTGGGCACGCACCTCTGGTCCGTCTGGATCGCCACCGCCGCGGTGTCGCTGGCCAGCATGTGCCACTTGGGCGCGATCATCTCGTACGGCCTGACCGTCACCTCGGGCGTCCCCGACGAGGAACAGGGCCTGGCCACCGGCCTGGTGACCTCCACCCAGCAGGTGGGCATCACGGTCGGCATCCCGCTGCTCGGTGTCCTCGCGACCACGTCGGACGACCTGCTGGCCGGCCTCCACACGGTCCTCGCCCTGGACGCGGCGATCGTGCTGGCGGCGGCGGGGCTGGTCGCGGCGGGACTCGGGCGACGCGGCGCGACGCGGACCCGCTGAGGGTCAGGGACGGTCGAGGCGCAGGCGCTCGGCCCGCGGCAGACCGGCGACGACGAGATCGTACGAGTCCTCGACGAGCTCCCGGACCAGGCGGTCCGGGAGCTCGCCGTCCGCGGTCACCGTGTTCCAGTGCCGTTTGTTCATGTGGTAGCCCGGGACGATCAGCCCCGGGTACTGCTCGCGCAGCCGGATCGCGTCCTGCGGGTCGCACTTGAGATTGACCGTGAGCGGGCTCGCGTCCAGGTTCGTCAGCGCGAAGAGCTTGCCCAGCACCTTGAAGACCGAGGTCTCGGGGGTGAAGGGAAAGTCCTCGACGGCCGCGTTGAAGGACAGGCAGAAGGCGCGCAGCTGCCGCGGGGTCACTCCGGCTTCTCCTCCACCGGCGGCCCGGCCGGGCCGACCGGCTCGACGAGGACCGTGACGATCTTGTTCCGGCGGCCCGCCGCGGCCTCCGCCGTCAGCCGCAGCTCACGCCCGTCGGGCAGTTCGACCACCGAGGAGGCACCGGCGATGGGCACCCGCCCCAGCGCCTTGGCGAGCAGTCCGCCGACGGTCTCCACGTCCTCGTCGTCGTAGGCCTCGAAGCCGTACAGCTCGCCGAGGTCTCCGATGTCGAGGCGGGCGGTCACCCGGAAGCGGTCGTCGCCGAGCTCCTGGACGGGCGGCAGTTCGCGGTCGTACTCGTCGGTGATCTCGCCGACGATCTCCTCGAGGATGTCCTCGATGGTGACGATGCCTGCCGTGCCGCCGTACTCGTCGATGACGACGGCGACGTGATTGCGCTCCTGCTGCATCTCGCGCAGCAGATCGCCCGCGTTCTTGGTGTCGGGCACGAACGTGGCCGGGCGCATGGCCGTGGCCACCAGCTCGGACTCGGCCTCGCGGCTGATGTGCGTCTTGCGGGCCAGGTCCTTCAGATACACGATCCCGACGATGTCGTCCTCGTTCTCCCCGGTGACCGGGATGCGCGAGAAGCCGGAGCGCAGGGCCAGGGTGAGGGCCTGCCGGATCGTCTTGTAGCGCTCGATGACGACGAGGTCCGTGCGGGGCACCATGACCTCGCGCACGAGGGTGTCGCCGAGCTCGAAGACGGAGTGCACCATGCGGCGCTCCTCGTCCTCGATGAGGGACTCCTTCTCGGCGAGGTCGACCAGCGCCCGCAGCTCCGCCTCGGAGGCGAACGGGCCGCGCCTGAACCCCTTGCCGGGCGTGAGCGCGTTGCCGATGAGGATCAGCAGCGGGGGGATCGGGCCCATGATCCGGGCCAGCGGCAGCAGGACGTACGCCGCCGCCGTCGCGGTGTTCAGCGGGTGCTGGCGGCCGATGGTGCGCGGCGAGACGCCGACCGCGACGTACGACACGAGGACCATGACGCCGATGGCGACGGCGAGGGCCTGCCAGGTCTTGTCGAACTCCTTCAGACAGGCGTAGACGACGAGCGCGGCGGCCGCCATCTCGCAGGCGACGCGGACGAGCAGCGCCACGTTCAGGTAGCGCGTCGGGTCCGCGGCGACCTGCGCGAGCTTGGCGCTGCCCCGCCGCCCGCTGCGCACGGCCTCCTCGGCTCGGAAGCTGGAGACGCGCGCGAGGCCCGCCTCCGCGCAGGCGGCGAGCCAGGCGACGACGACCAGGGCGATGGCACCGATGACCAGCTGAGGGCTCATGACAAGGTCGGGGCCGGAGACGGACCCGTCATGCCCTTCTCCGCGCGCCAGCCGTCCACGATGGCGGCCTGCAGACCGAACATCTCGGCCTTCTCGTCGGCTTCCTCGTGGTCGTAGCCGAGCAGGTGCAGCACGCCGTGGACGGTGAGCAGTTGGAGCTCCTCGTCCATGGAGTGCTCCGTCGGGGCCTCCTTGCCCTGGCGCTCGGCGACCTCGGGGCAGAGCACGATGTCGCCGAGCAACCCCTGCGGCGGCTCGTCGTCGTCCTTCGACGGGGGACGCAGCTCGTCCATCGGGAAGGACATGACATCCGTCGGCCCCGGCAGGTCCATCCACTGGATGTGCAACTGCTCCATGGCGTCGGTGTCCACGACGATCACCGAGAGCTCGGAGAGCGGGTGGATGCGCATCCGCGCGAGCGCGTAGCGGGCGATGTCGAGGATCGCCTGCTCGTCGACCTCGGTTCCGGATTCGTTGTTGACGTCGATCGACATGGCGGTGCTGGTCTACTTCCCCTTGTGGCCCCGGCTCTTGTGGGAGCCGTTCTCGGTGCCGTTCTCGCTGTCGTACTTCTCGTACGCGTCGACGATACGGCCGACCAGCTTGTGCCGGACGACATCGTGGGACGTGAGCCGCGAGAAGTGGACGTCGTCGAGGCCCTCCAGGATGTCCTGGACCTGCCGCAGACCCGACTTCGTGCCGCTCGGAAGGTCGACCTGTGTCACGTCTCCCGTGATCACGATCTTCGATTCGAAGCCGAGCCGGGTGAGGAACATCTTCATCTGCTCGGGGCTCGTGTTCTGGGCCTCGTCCAGGATGATGAAGGCGTCGTTGAGGGTCCGACCACGCATGTACGCCAGCGGCGCGACCTCGATCGTGCCCGCCGCCATCAGGCGCGGGATCGAGTCCGGGTCGAGCATGTCGTGCAGCGCGTCGTAGAGCGGGCGCAGGTAGGGGTCGATCTTCTCGTAGAGCGTGCCGGGCAGGAAGCCGAGACGCTCGCCGGCCTCGACCGCCGGGCGGGTCAGGATGATCCGGTTGACCTGCTTGGACTGGAGCGCCTGGACGGCCTTCGCCATGGCGAGGTACGTCTTGCCGGTACCGGCGGGGCCGATGCCGAACACGATGGTGTGCTTGTCGATGGCGTCGACGTAGCGCTTCTGGTTGAGCGTCTTGGGGCGGATGGTACGGCCTCGCGAGGACAGGATGTTCTGCGTGAGCACTTCGGCCGGAGTCTCCTGGCCATCGCCCTCCCCGTTCTCGCTCGCCCTGAGCATGGCGATCGAGCGTTCCACTGCGTCCTCCGTCATGGGCTGCCCCGTGCGGAGCACCAGCATCATCTCGTCGAACAGGCGCTGGACGAGAGCGACTTCACCGGCGTCGCCGACCGCACTGATCTCGTTTCCCCGGACGTGGATGTCGGCCGCCGGGAAGGCCTTCTCGATCACGCGCAGCAGGGCGTCTCCGGAACCCAGAACAGTCACCATGGGGTGCTTGGCCGGGACGGTGAAGTGCGCGCGTGCCTGCCCCTGAACGGGGCCGTGAGCTGTGGGTGTCTGAGTCATGGGCCGGCTCTGTAGGCCTGCGTATCCTCCTCGGTCGGCACGCTTGCCACATGGGCAGCCTTGCGGTTCCCAGCGTACGTCGCGGCACTGACAGAGCCGTAGGGCTTTTCCTGAGGTCACGACGTCGTGACCTCAGGCGCCCCGACCGCACGCTCAGGTGACCCGCGGGAGATCAGGGGCTCCCGGCCGGTCCCGGTGATCCGCCGGCCTCACGCCGAGCGGCCGAAGCCGATCGTCGGCACCGCCCGCCGCAGCGGCCAGGGGCGGGTGACCTCGGGGAGCAGGCCCTCCAGGAAGGCGTACCGGCGCAGGGCCGTCGGATCCTGGTCGTCGACCGACTGGACCCGGCGCCACCAGGCGGAGATCTCCGACCAGCCGGGCGCCGACAGTGATCCGCCGAACTCCTGGACGGAGAGCGCGGCGGTCAGCCCGGCGAAGGCGAGCCGGTCGGAGAGCGGCCAGTCGGCCAGGGTCCCCATGACGAATCCGGCGACGAAGACGTCTCCCGCGCCCGTGGGATCCAGCGCCTCGACGGCGATCGCCGGGACCTCGGCGCTCTCCCCGGAGCGGCCGTCCACGGCGTAGGCACCCTCGGCACCGAGGGTGACGACCGCCAGCGGTACGTGCTCGGCCAGCGCGTGCGCCGCCGCGCGCGGGCAGTCGGCGCCGGTGTACCGCATGGCCTCCTCGGCGTTCGGCAGGAACGCCTCGCAGTGCGCCAGATCGGCGAGGCCCGCCAGGTCCCAGCGGCCGGTGTCGTCCCAGCCGACGTCCGCGAAGATCCGGGTGCCCCGGCTCGCGGCCTGCGCGATCCAGGGTGCGCGGACTCCCGGGGTCAGCGAGGCGACGGCGGCCCGCGCGCGTGGCGGGCAGTCCGGGGCCGGCTCCTCGGGCGGCGGCTCGTGCCCGTGGCTGACCATGGTCCGCTCTCCCTCGTACGCCATCGACACGGTGACCGGCGAGTGCCAGCCGGGCACGGTCCGCGACGGCGTCAGGTCGATGCCCTCGCCCTGCTCCAGGGCGTCCCAGCAGTACTCCCCGTAGTGGTCGTCCCCGAAGGCGGCGGCGAGGGAGGTCTTCAGTCCCAGCCGGGCGAGGGCGGTCGCCATGTTCGCGACTCCGCCGGGGCTCGAACCCATGCCGCGCGCCCAGGACTCGGTGCCGCGCACGGGGGCGGAGTCGAGCCCGGTGAAGATGATGTCCAGGAAGACGGTGCCCGTGAGGTAGACGTCCCAGGGCGGATCGCTCGCCGTGCGCAGCCCGGCGAGCGGGTCGACATGGGCCTGGCGGGCATGGGCCTGGCGGAACGGTCCCTCGCCGTTGGACGCGATCACGGTGCGCTCCCTGGGTGGTGCGGATCTGGCCAGTGTGCACCACACCCGCCGGGCGGGGCCGTGAGTCACGCCGGGGCTGCCGTCGTCCGTGGTGCGGGTGGGTGTCGTCCCCTCAGGGCCCGCGCCCCGCCGCTCCTCCGGGTACGCGCGCCGGTCCCTCACCTGCCGAAACGCCCTCGCCCCCCGTGGCCCGGCACCGGCATCCGGCCCCGCTCGGCGCCTGAAGGATCGGCGCCTCTACCCCGGGCTCCTCACCCCAAACGAAGAGTGCCCCAGATCACATCTTTCGGCCTTCTTCGCGGAGCCACCCACTTGATACAAATTGCCCGCGCGTTCCTGTCCGTCGACAGCCGCCCCCTCCCCCCTCTTCTTGAGCCGCTCTCGCATGCCCTGGGAACGCCCGTGTCCGCCCGCACCACCACGCCCTGGCCCCTCGTCGCCCTTTTCACGGCCGGGTACCTCGCCGCGTATCTGCTGCCCACCACCGTCGGCCGCCTGGACGCGGGACTCCCGCTCTCGGCCACCCAGGCCGGCGCCGTCGGCAGTGTCCTGCTGCTGAGTTCGGCCTCGGCCGGCTTCCTGCTCGCCTCCCGCGTCGACCGTTTCGGCCCGCGCCGGCTGGCCCGCGCCGGCCTGCTCCTCGCCGCCGTCGGCTACGGCACCGCCGCGCTCACGGCGGCCGTCCCCCTCGTGATCGCCGGCGCTATCGTCGGCGGCTTCGGGTCCGGTACGGCCACCACGGTCGCCGCGACCGGGATCGCCGGCCGGAGCGATCCGCACCGGGTCACCACCCTGGGCCTGCTCGGCGTCTCCGCCCTCGCGGGCGCGCTCTATCTGACGATCCCGCGTCTTGGCCCGGCGCACGGCGTCCCGCTCGCCGCGATCGCCTGCGCGTCCCTGCTCTCGCTGCCTCTGACGGGACGCCTTCCCGCGCACCCGCCGACGGCCCGCACCCGGCGCTCCGCCGGTCCGCTCCCGCACCGCCGCTCCGGGCTGCTCCTCGCCGCCGCGATGCTCTTCTGGTCCCTCGCGCAGAACGCCCTGTGGGGTGTGAGCGGCCGGATAGGCCTGACGCAGGCGGGCCTCACCGAGGTCACCGTCGGCGCGGTCTTCGCGGTGGCACTCGGCGCCGGACTGCTCGGGGTCGTCGGCGCGGGCGCCCTCGGCCCGCGGCTCGGCACCGCGCTGCCGATCGGCCTGGGCACGGCGCTGATCGCCGGCTGTATCGCGCTCAGCTCGGCGGCCGCCGATCTGACGTCCTTCGCGGCGGGCGAGATCGCCTGGAACACGCTGTACCCGGTCGTGCTCACCTACGTGATCGGTCTCGCCGCGTCCATGGACCCGCGCGGCCGGTGGGCGGTCCTCGTCGGCTCCGCCTCCTCGCTCGGCACGGCGTGCGGCCCGCTCACCGGCAGCCTGCTGTCCGCGCGGGCGGGCTACCCGGCGATGGGCACGGTCCTGGCGGCCGGCCTGCTGCTGGTCTGCGTCCCGATGACACTCGTGGCGCTGCGTCCGCGGCGCGTCACTCAGATCGTCGAGATCCCCGTCATGGAGCTGCCGGTCGCGAACGCCCCCGTGGCACCGATCCCGGCCGCGGACAGCCCGTTCACGAAGATCGCCGTCGCGGACAGCCCGTTCACGGAGGTCCCCGTCGTGGAGATCTCCGTGGCACCGGCCCCCGCCGTGGACAGCCCCTTCGCGAGGACCCCCCTCACGGGGATCCCGCTGGAGGCCGTGCCCGGCCCGCGGGACGCGTACGCCACGGCGGGTCCCCGGCACGCGGCGGCCACCGTGTCCGCGCCGGAGACCGTGTCCGTCTGACGTCCGTCCGCGCGGACGGACGGCGCACCACACGGATCGGCGCACGGATCGGCGCACGGACGGACGGCGCACGGACGGACGGCGCACGGGTCGGCGGGCGCCGGCCCGGCTACGGGAACTCGTACGCCTCGACCTCGGCGATGTAGCGCGCCCGCCGCTCCTCGTCGTGCTCCAGGAAGGACGCCTCGAACGAGTTGCGCGCCAGCTCCCGCAACCGCTCCTCGCCGAGACCGAGGGCCTCGCGCACCGCGTGGAAGTTGTCGCCGACGTAACCGCCGAAGTAGGCGGGGTCGTCGGAGTTGACCGTGCACAGGAGCCCGGCGTCCAGCATGGCGGGCAGCGGGTGCTCCGCCAGGACGTCCACGGCGCGCAGCCGTACGTTCGACAGCGGGCAGAGCGTCAGCGGCACCCGCTCCCGGACCAGTCGCTCGACGAGCCCGGGGTCCTCCATGCAGCGCAGCCCGTGGTCGATGCGCTCGACACCGAGGAGGTCGAGGGCCTCGGTGATGTACGCGGGCGGTCCCTCCTCACCGGCGTGCGCGACGCGCCGCAGACCGAGTTCGGCGGCGGCCTCGTACACCGCGCGGAACTTGACCGGCGGGTGGCCGACCTCGGCGGAGTCCAGGCCGATGCCGACGATCCGGTCGAGGTAGGGTTTCGCGGCCTCCAGGGTGTCCATCGCGGACTCGGCGGACTCGTCGCGCAGGAAGCACATGATCAGCTGGGTGGAGACACCGTGCGTCTCCTCGCTGCGCCCGAGCGCCCTCCACAGCCCCTCGACGACCGTCCCCATCGGCACGCCCCGGGCGATGTGCGCCTGCGGGTCGAAGAAGATCTCCGCGTGCCGCACACCCTGCGCGGCGGCCCTGGCGAGGTAGGCGTCGGCCAGGTCGGCGAAGTCCGCCTCCGTCCGCAGGACGGCCATGAGCTCGTAGTACAGGTTCAGAAACGTCTGAAGGTCGTCGAAGAGATACTCCTTGCGCAGCTCTTCGGTGTCCGCGTACGGCAGGGTGACGCCGTTGCGCGCGGCGAGCGCGAAGGCCAGCTCGGGTTCGAGGGTGCCTTCGATGTGGAGGTGCAGTTCAGCCTTGGGGAGGGACATCGAAGCATCGTACGGTCGCTTCCCGGGCACACCGAAACCGGCACCTTCCCGACACCAGGACACTCCGGCGCCGACGGCTCCCGCCGACACCAGGACACTCCGGCGCCGACGGCTCCTGCGCCTCCGCGGGCACTCGGGCACCACTCCGACGCTCGGGCACTCGGGCGCCACTCGGACTCTCGGGCAAGCAACCCGGCTTCGCTCCACCCGTGCTCCCGGCCCGACCCGGACCCGGAGCGCCACCGGAGCGGACCCGGGCCCGGAGCGGCCGAGCCGTCACCGTCGCTTCGGGACCGGCACCCTCACCAGATCGTGCGCCACCGTCAGCTCCCCGTCGAACCCCGCCGCACGGGCCTCGCGCTCGAACTCCCCGGGCTCTGAGTAGCGCTGGCTGAAGTGGGTGAGCACGAGGTGCCGTACACCCGCCTCCTTGGCCACCCGGCCCGCCTGACCTGCCGTCAGATGACCGTGGTCCGAGGCGAGTCGGTGATCGCCGTCGAGAAAGGTCGACTCGATGACGAGCAGGTCGCAGTCCTCGGCGAGCGCGTCCACGCCCTCGCACAGCCGGGTGTCCATGACGAACGCGAACCGCTGTCCGCGCCGTACCTCGCTGACGTCGTGGAGGGTGACGCCCCGCAGCGAGCCCTCCCGTTGCAGCACCCCGACGTCGGGCCCCTTGATGCCGTGCTCGGCGAGCCGCTCGGGCAGTATCCGCCGCCCGTCCGCTTCGACCAGCCGGTACCCGAAGGACTCGACCGGGTGGGACAGTCTGCGGGCCTCCAGGGTGTACGCGGGGGTCGTCGCGAGGACGCCGTCGTCCGCGACCGGCGCCTCGGTCAGCCGGGCGGTCTCGCGGTAGGCGGTGGCGTAGCGCAGCCGCTCGAAGAAGTGCTGTCCGGAGAGCGGGTAGTGCGCGGTCACCTCGTGCGGTACGCGGTCGAGGTTGATGCGCTGGATCACCCCGCCGAGTCCGAGCGAGTGGTCGCCGTGGAAGTGCGTGACGCAGATGCGGTGCACGTCGTGCGCGGCGACTCCGGCACGCAGCATCTGGCGCTGCGTGCCCTCACCGGGGTCGAAGAGGAGCCCCTCGCCGTCCCAGCGCAGCAGGTAGCCGTTGTGGTTGCGGTGCCGGGTCGGAACCTGGCTGGCGGTGCCGAGGACCACCAGTTCACGTGCGGACAAGGCCGGTTATCCCGGCGGCCACTGCATGCCACGGCCGCCCAGGAGGTGGGCGTGCGCGTGGAATACGGTCTGTCCGGCCCCGCTGCCCGTGTTGAACACGACGCGGTAGCTCTCCAGCTTCTCCTCGCCGGCGACCTCGCCGGACTCGCGCAGGACGTCCGCCGCGACGGCGGGTTCGGCGGCGGCCAGGGAGGCCGCGTCCGGGTAGTGCACCCTGGGGATGACCAGGATGTGGGTCGGCGCCTGCGGGTTGATGTCGCGGAACGCCACGATCGTGTCGGTCTCGCGCACCAGCGTCGCGGGAATGTGCCCCGCCACGATCTTGCAGAACAGGCAGTCGTCCTGCGGCTCCCCGCCCTCTGCTCGCCTCGGCTCCTGCGCCATGCGTGTGCCTCCTCACGCCAGCCGATCATTACCTCCGCATGCTAGCGGCCCGGCGGGGCGGGTGGCTCGCGGTGCCGCCCGCCCCGCCGGGTCACAGCGGCGGCAGCGCGGGCGCGGTCTTCGCCGGGTTCTCCTCCAGCGCGGCCAGCGCGATCCTGACCGCCTCGTCGAGCTGGGTGTCACGGCCGGCCGCGTGGTCCTGCGGGGCCTGGACGACCTCGACGTCGGGATCGACGCCGTGGTTCTCGACGTTCCACTCGTAACCCTCGAGCCAGAAGGCGTACTTGGGCTGCGTGACGAGGGTGCCGTCGACGAGGCGGTAGCGGCTGTCGATGCCGATGACGCCGCCCCAGGTGCGGGTGCCGACCACGGGTCCGATGCCCAGCGCCTTGATCGCCGCGTTGACGATGTCCCCGTCGGAGCCGGAGAACTCGTTGGCGACGGCGACGACGGGGCCGCGCGGCGCGTCCTCCGGGTAGCTGTAGGGGCGCAGGCCGCGGGGCAGGTCCCAGCCGACGATCCGCCGGGCGAGTTTCTCCACGACGAGCTGGGAGGTGTGGCCGCCGCGGTTCTCCCGGACGTCCACGACGAGGCCCTCGCGGGCCACTTCGATGCGCAGATCGCGGTGGAGCTGCGCCCAGCCGGAGCCGACCATGTCCGGCACGTGGAGATAGCCGAGGCGTCCGCCGGACCGCTCGTGGACATAGCGGCGCCGGTCGGCCACCCACGCGTGGTAGCGCAGCGGCTCCTCGTCGGCGAGCGGTACGACGACCGCGTGACGCGGATCGCCGCCGCCCGAGGGCGAGATGGTCAGCTCCACCGGCTTGCCCGCCGTGCCGACGAGCAGCGGCGCGGGCCCGGCCACCGGGTCCACCGGGTGTCCGCCGACCGCGACGATCGCGTCCCCGGCGCGCACCGCGACGCCGGGCGCGGCGAGCGGGGCCCGCGCGTCCGGGTCGGAGGTCTCCGAGGGGAGGATCCGGTCGATGCGCCAACTGCCGTCGTCGTGACGGGAGATGTCCGCGCCGAGGAGCCCCTGCGCCCGGTCGCCGCCGCCCCATCCGCCGCGCGGGGTGACGTAGGCGTGCGAGGTGCCGAGTTCGCCCTGCACCTCCCACAGCAGGTCGACGAGGTCGTCGTGGGTGGCGACCCGTTCCAGGACCGGCCGGTACCGGTCGAGGACCGCGTCCCAGTCGACGCCGCCCAGGTCGGGACGCCAGAAGTTGTCCCGCATGAGGCGGCCGGTCTCGTCGTACATCTGACGCCATTCGGCGGCCGGGTCGACGGTCTGGCGCACCCGCGACAGGTCGACGGTGATGTTCGTGTCGCTCTCGTCGTCGTTCGAGGCGCGCCGGTCGCTGGGGACGACCTTGAGCTTGCCGTCGGTCCACAGCGGGACCCGCTTGCCGTCTCCGGTGACGGTGAAGTGGTCGGCGTCGGCGGCGAGGTGCTCGATGCGCTGCTGGGCGAGGTCGTACCGCTCCAGTTCGGTCTTCGGGTCCGGGTCGTCCGGGGTCGCGCGGGAGGAGCCGAGCACGCCCCGCAGCGGGTGGCGCAGCCACAGCAGCCCGTCCTTGGCGGCGCGCAGCGTCGAGTAGCGGGCGGCCTCGACGGGGAACGGCACGATCCGGTCGGCGAGTCCGTCCAGGTCGATACGGGTGCTGGGGGTGCCCTCGCTGTCGGGCGTCTCGTCCTTGTCGGGCGCCTCGAAGGGCCTGCCGTGGCGCTGCGGCCCGAAGGGGGACGGTGTCGTCGCGGCCAGGGTGATCAGATACGGCCGGGAGCCGCCGACGAACGCCAGGTCGAAGACGTGCTCGTCGTAGACGGGATCGAAGGCGCGCGCCGAGAGGAAGGCGAGGTGCTTGCCGTCGAGGGTGAACGCCGGTGCGTAGTCCCGGAAGCGCAGCGGGGTCGCCTCGGTCACCGAGAGGTCGGTGGTGTTGGCGAGCTTGAGGTGGCGCAGCGGGCGCGGTCCGGGGTGCGACCAGGCGAGCCACGTCGAGTCGGGCGAGAAGACGAGACCGGTGACCTCGCCGTCCTCGCTGCGGTCCACCTCGCGGACCTCGCCGCTCTCGCGCTCGACGAGCAGCACGCGGCCGTCGTGGGAGGCGACGGCGGCGCGGCTTCCGTCGGGTGCCATGGCGAGACCGAGGACCCTGCCGAGCGCGCCCGCGGCGAGCCGCCGCGGGGTGGCTCCGGGGGCGACGCCGGTCGCGGGGGCGAATTCGAGGGCGTCGTCGCCCTCCGCGTCCGTCACCCAGACCACGTGCTCCTCGCCCTCGGCACGGAAGGTGCGGGGCAGCCGGGCGCGGACGCCCTGCTCGGTGGCGAGCGCGCGGGCCGGTCCGGAGCGGTGGGTGACCCAGTGGACGGCGCCGCGCACGGAGATCGCGCTGCCGCGTCCGGTGTGGTCGGGCGCGGCGGCGGAGAACCAGCGCGAGGCGCTCACGGGGTGGGGCTGCTGGTCGACGCGCTGGCCGCCGAGCCGGATGTCCAGCCGGCGGGGCTCGGCGCCGTCGAGGTCGTCGAGGAGCCACAGTTCACCGGCGGAGGCGTACACCACGCGGGTGCCGTCGGTGGCCGCGTGGCGGGCGTAGAAGGAGTCGAGCGGCGTGTGGCGCCGCAGGTCGGATCCGTCGGCGAGAGAGGAGTACAGGGCCCCGACGTCCTCGTGGTCCGACAGGAAGGCGATCCGCTCGCCCACCCAGAAGGGGTATTCGAGGTTCCCGTCGAGTTCCTCGTGCAGCCGGACGAACTCGCCCTCGCCGTCCCGGTCGATCCACAGCTTGCCCGCCGTGCCGCCGCGGTACCGCTTCCACCAGGCCGCCTCGCGCCCCATCGGGGCGGACAGCAGGACGACGCCGGGCGCGCCGTGGGCGACGTCGCCGACGGGGCCGTACGGCAGGGTCGTCGCGGGGCCGCCGTCGAGCGGGACGGACCGTGCCCAGGTGCGGCGCAGGCTGGCCTGGCCCTGGGTGCTGAGGGCGAGCACCTGTCCGTCGGGGGTCCAGCCTCGTACCTGGGTCTTCGAACTGCCCCAGTACGTCAGCCGTTTGGCGGGCCCGCCCGCCAGGGAGGCGATGTGGGCCTCGGGAGCGCCGTCACGTGTGGACGTCCAGGCGACGGTCGTGCCGTCCGGGGAGATGCGCGGATGGTTCACCGGCACGTTGTCGGCGCTGATCCGCCAGGCGCGGCCGCCGCCGTCGAGCGGGGCGGCCCAGATGTCGTCCTCGGCCGTGAAGACGACCAACTCGCCGTGCAGGTGCGGAAACCGGAGATACGCGGAGGGTGCGGACTCTGTCACCCGGTCACCCTACGCAGCGGACGCGCGCCCCGACAGGGGTTTGGATCACTTGATCCGTGTACGGCATGGCAGGTCACTTGCCCTGCGCGGGCCAGCAGGTGGGGTCGCCCTTGCACCACATGGTCTTCGTGACGGTGACCGTGACGGTGGGGTCGGGCTGTCCGTTCGGCGGGTTGTAGGTGACCGGCGGGGTGGGGCCGCCGGTGGCGTTGCAGTCGCCCAGGCCGCTCACGCGGAACAACTGCTTCCCGCCCACGGTGGCACGCAGGTCGCCGCGTACGCAGGCGCCGTCGACGGCGCGGGTGACCTTGCCCTTGACGACGATGTGCCGTCCGTCGCCGGTCTGGCCCTGGCAGTCGACGGACGCCACGGTGTTCTCGGTCGGCGAGGGCGACTTCCCGGGCGTGTAGACCTTGTTGGCGCTGCCGTAGTGCGCGGTGCAGCTGAGCCATTGCACGTCCACCTTGCGCCGTTCGATCTCCTTGGTCGCCGTCTGGTCGGTCGTGTAGGCCACGGTGGCGGAGCTGAGTCCGTTCCCGGGCTCGCACGCGGCCACTCCGAACACGCCGGCCGCGCCCAGCCCGACGGCCATCAGTACTCGCCCGCGCCCCGTCCGACGCCTGATACGCCTCAAAGCCCCCATGGACGGCAGCGTGCCACCGCGCGGCGCACCGCGGTAGACCGCATGTGGCCATCGGGCGCACAACCACCCGAAGGAGTTCCTCGTCCCGTGGCCGGGCGGGTCCCGGGACGCCCGTCAGCCGAGCAGCAGCTGCCACTCCTGGAGTTCCACCAGGTTCCCCTCGGGGTCCTTGAGATGGGCGACGCGCATACGGTCCGTCATGGGCGCCGGGCCGTGCAGCAGGGTCGCGCCGCGCGAGACGACCTGCTCGCAGTAGGTGTCGAGGTCGTCCACCCGCAGCACCACCAGTGAACGGTGCCCGGTCACCACGTCACCGATCTCGCCCAGGATCTCGGCCATCATCGCGCGGTCCTGGAGGGCGATGCCCGCCGACCCGATGACGGGACTGAACTTCTCGTACGGGCCCTTCGCGGCGCCCGACTGGGGCTTGAGGCCGAGGACTTCGGAGTAGAAGCGGTAGCAGGCGGCGAAGTCGGAGACGAGCAGCCGTACCTGGGCGAGTTCCATGGAATCCCTGCTGGATGTGCGGGTGACGGGTCAGGACCAGCGGCCGGTGCGGGCCAGCAGCAGTGCCGTGGCCACGGTCCCGGCCGTCGACGTACGCAGCACCGTACGCCCCAGGTGGAACATCTTCGCGCCCGCCTCGGTGAAGAGCGCGACCTCTTCGGGGGAGATCCCGCCCTCGGGGCCGACCACCAGGACGATCTCCCCGGAGCCGGGCAGGCCGGCCGTCGCGAACGGCTCGGTGCCGAGTTCGGTGTCCTCGTGGAGTACGGCGGCGAGATCGGCTTTGGCGAGAAGTGCGGCAACCTGCTTGGTCGTCATCGCGTCCGCGACCTCCGGGAAGCGCACCCGGCGGGACTGCTTGCCGGCCTCCCGGGCGGTGGCGCGCCACTTGGTGAGCGCCTTCAGACCTCGGTCGCCCTTCCACTGCGTGATGCAGCGGGAGGCGGCCCAGGGGACGATCGCGTCGACGCCGGTCTCGGTCATGGTCTCGACGGCCAGCTCGCCCCGGTCGCCCTTGGGCAGTGCCTGGACGACCGTGATGCGCGGCTCCTCGGCCGGTTCCTCGGCCACCGAGTCCATCTTCACGATCAGCCGGTCCTTGCCCTCGGTGTCGAGGACGACGCAGTCCGCCCAGCGCCCGGCCCCGTCGGTGAGTACGACGTCCTCGCCGGGCCGCAGCCGTTTCACGGAGACGGCGTGCCGTCCCTCGGCGCCGTCGAGGACGTAGCGTCCGCCGCCGCCCGCGTCGAAGTGCTCGACCAGGAACACCGGTGCCGTCATCGGGCCGCACCCTCTTCCGGGATCTCGTCGGTTGCCGACAACGCTGTCTTGGCGGCGGCGATCTCGGTGTTCAGTACCTCCACCAGCTGCCCGGCGGGCAGGTCACGTGCCATGCGGTGGCCCTGTCCCGCCCACAGCGCCATGCCCTGCGCGTCGCCCGCCTTGGCGGCCGCCTTGCGCAGCGGCGAGGTCAGGTGGTGGATCTCGGGGTAGGCGGCGGGGGCGTACGGGCCGTGCTCGCGCATGAAGCGGTTGGCCAGCCCGCGCGCCGGCCGCCCGGAGAACGCGCGCGTGAGTTCCGTGCGGACGAAGAGGGGGTTGGTCAGCGCCTCCTTGTGCACGGCGTTCGCGCCGGACTCGGGGGTGGCGAGGAACGCGGTGCCGAGCTGGGCCGCGTTCGCGCCCGCGGCGAGGACGGCGGCGATCTGGCTGCCGCGCATGATGCCGCCGGCCGCGACGATCGGGATCTGCACGGTCTCGCTGACCTGTGCGACCAGGGAGAGCAGCCCGACGCCCGTGCCGTCCGTCTCCGGGTTGTCGCGGTGGGTGCCCTGGTGTCCGCCGGCCTCGATGCCCTGCACGATGACGGCGGCGGCGCCCGCCCGCTGCACGGCGAGGGCCTCCTCGGCCGTGGTCGCGGTCACCAGGGTGAGCGTGCCGGCGCGGCGCAGGGAGTCCAGCACGTCCTGGCTCGGCACGCCGAAGTGGAAGGAGACCACCGCCACCGGGTTGTCGAGGAGGACGGCGAGCTTGGCGTCGTAGCCGTCGTCGCGTCCGCTGTCCGGGTCGCCGAGCTCGGTCTCGTACCAGGCGGCCTCACCCGCGAGCTGGTTGGCGTAGACCTCGACCGCGGCGGCAGAAGGCAGCGCGGCACCGGCCGCTCCGGCGGAGCCGGTGCCCGCACCGGGGTACTCGGGCTGCGGCATGAACAGATTGACGCCGAAGGGACGTCCGGTCAGCCCGCGCAGCTGCTTGATCTCCTGGTACATGCCGTCGGCGGTCTTGTACCCGGCGGCGAGGAATCCGAGCCCGCCCGCCTCGGACACGGCGGCCGCGAGCTGGGGGACGGAAACGCCGCCCGCCATGGGGGCCTGCACGATCGGGTGAGGGAAGAGATCGGTCAGTGCGGAGGACATGACGGCATGTTGTCACGTCCTCAGTACAAGTCCGAATCCGGCCTTCCGCCCGGCATAGGCCACCGGGATGGGCGGGCACGGGGTGGCATTCCCACCCCGCGCCGCGCCTGGGTCAGCGACCGTTGAAGGCGTCCTTCAGCCGGGAGAAGAGCCCCTGCTGACCGGGCTGGAACTGACCGGTGGGCCGCTCCTCGCCTCGCAGTTTGGCGAGCTCGCGCAGCACCCGCTCCTGCTCCGGGTCGAGCTTGGTCGGCGTGGTGACCTCGACGTGCACGATGAGGTCGCCGCGGCCGCCGCCGCGCAGGTGGGTGACGCCCCGGCCGTGCAGCGGGATCGACTGGCCGGACTGTGTGCCCGGACGGATGTCGACCTCTTCCATGCCGTCGAGGGTCTCCAGCGGCACCTTGGTGCCGAGGGACGCCGCGGTCATCGGGAGGGTGACCGTGCAGTGCAGGTCGTCGCCCCGCCGCTGGAAGGTCGAGTGCGGCAGCTCGTGAATCTCGACGTACAGGTCACCGGCGGGGCCGCCGCCGGGGCCGACCTCGCCCTCGCCCGCGAGCTGGATCCGTGTGCCGTTGTCCACACCGGCCGGGATCTTGACCGTGAGGGTGCGACGGGACCGGACCCGGCCGTCGCCCGCGCACTCGTGGCACGGGGTCGGGACCACGGTGCCGAAGCCCTGGCACTGCGGACACGGCCGCGAGGTCATGACCTGGCCGAGGAAGGACCGCGTCACCTGGGACACCTCGCCGCGACCGCGGCACATGTCACAGGTCTGCGCGGAGGTCCCGGGCGCCGCGCCCTCGCCGTTGCAGGTGGCGCAGACGACGGCCGTGTCGACCTGGATGTCCTTCGTGGTGCCGAAGGCCGCCTCGTCGAGCTCGATCTCCAGCCGGATCATGGCGTCCTGGCCCCGGCGGGTGCGCGAGCGCGGTCCGCGCTGCGACGCCGTGCCGAAGAAGGCGTCCATGATGTCCGAGAAGTTCCCGAAGCCGCCCGCGCCGAAGCCGCCGGCACCGCCGCCCTGCTGGGACAGCGGGTCACCGCCGAGGTCGTAGACCTGCTTCTTCTGCGGGTCCGACAACACCTCGTACGCGGCGTTGATCTCCTTGAACCGCTCCTGCGTCTTCGGATCGGGATTGACGTCCGGGTGCAGCTCGCGAGCGAGCCTCCGGAACGCCTTCTTGATCTCGTCCTGGGACGCGTCGCGGCGCACGCCGAGTACGGCGTAGTAGTCCGTGGCCACTTAGGACTCCGCCAGGATCTGTCCGACGTACCGTGCCACCGCTCGTACCGCTCCCATCGTTCCCGGGTAATCCATGCGGGTCGGGCCGACCACGCCGAGTTTGGCTACTGCCTCGCCGCCCGAACCGTAGCCGACCGAGACCACGGACGTGGAGTTGAGTCCCTCATAGGCGTTCTCGTGCCCGATTCGCACGGTCATGCTCGAATCCCCGGCCTCTCCAAGCAACTTGAGGAGCACAACCTGCTCCTCCAGCGCCTCGAGCACCGGCCGGATGGTGAGAGGGAAGTCATGTCCGAAACGGGTGAGATTGGCGGTACCGCCGATCATCAGCCGCT
Organism: Streptomyces sp. NPDC005141; assembly: GCF_053599975.1. Taxonomy (NCBI): domain Bacteria; kingdom Bacillati; phylum Actinomycetota; class Actinomycetes; order Kitasatosporales; family Streptomycetaceae; genus Streptomyces; species Streptomyces sp. NPDC005141. The sequence goes on from NZ_JBSFYW010000022.1 coordinate 51,725, forward strand.
CCTCGGTCTCCTCGACGAGTGTCTCCAGCAATGTGGAGAGCACTGTCGAGACCGTACCCCGGTCCTCCGCCTCGAAGGCGTCCGGGAGGTCCTGCACGAGCTGCGGGACGTCCGCGAAGGGGCGCCCCGCGACCCTGCTGTTGAGCCGGGCCCGCAGATCCGCGAGCGACGTCTCACCGAACGGCACCGGACAGTTGATCATGCGCTGCTCGACCCGGCCGGTGTCCGTGATCAGCACGAGCATCACCCGCGCGGGGGCGAGCGACAGCAGCTCCACATGGCGCACGGTCGAGCGGGTCAGCGAGGGGTACTGCACGACGGCGACCTGCCGTGTGAGCTGCGCGAGCAGCCGCACGGTCCGCCCTACGACGTCGTCGAGGTCGACGGCGCCGTCCAGGAAGTTCTGGATGGCCCGCCGCTCGGGCGCGGTCATCGGCTTGACTCCGGCGAGCTTGTCGACGAAGAGCCGGTAACCCTTGTCCGTGGGGATGCGCCCAGCGCTGGTGTGCGGCTGGGCGATGTAGCCCTCGTCCTCCAGGGCGGCCATGTCGTTGCGGACGGTGGCCGGCGACACGCCGAGCCTGTGCCGCTCGGTGAGCGCCTTGGAACCGACCGGTTCCTCGGTGCCGACATAGTCCTGGACGATGGCGCGCAGCACCTCGAGCCTGCGTTCACTGAGCATCGCGCACACCTCCAGAAGTCGACTCGATGGTCTTCGTGGCCTTCGTGGCTTTCGCCTGGCACTCAGCGCACGCGAGTGCCAACGTTCCCCGGCCCAGTGTACGGCGGTGAGGCACGACCCCGGCAAGGGCGGGCCTGCGATGTCGTGCACGGCACCCGGTCACCGCTAGCGTCGCCGCATGAGGCTGACTTGGGAAGAGCTGGGGTGGGAAAGGGTGGCGCCCCGGGTCGGGCGGCGGCGACTTCCGGACTGGGACTGCACGGTCGGGCTCGTCGTCGGCGAGGGCGCGGCCCTGATGATCGACGCCGGGTCGAGCCTCGCGGAGGGCGCGTGGCTGCGCGCCGAGGCCCAACGGCTCCTCGGGCCGGAGCGCCGAGTGACGCACCTCGCACTGACCCACCCGCATTTCGATCACGTCTTCGGCGCGGCGGCGTTCACGGACGTGGAGGTCTTCGGCGCGGTCGGGCTGGACGCGGTCTTCGCGTACGAGCGCGAGGAGCTGTGCGCGGACGCCGTGCGCAACGGTCTCGACCCGGGCGCGGCGGCCGAGGCGGCGGACCTGCTGGTCCGTCCCCGGCACTCCGTGAGCGGCGAGTGGACCCTCGACCTCGGCGGCGGGCTCCAGGTGCTGCTGGCGAACGTCGGCCCGGGACACACGGGCCACGACCTGGCGGTCCTGATCCCCGGCGCACCCGAGCCGCCCTCACCGGCGGAGCCATCGGCACCGCCCGCACCGCCCGCCCGGCCTACGTCGCGAGCATCGCGCGCATCGCTCGGGTCGCGCGCATCGCTCGGGTCGCTCGGGTCGCTCGGGTCGCTCGGGTCACCCGAGATCGTCTTCTGCGGGGATCTGGTGGAGGAGTCCGGCGAACCCCAGGCCGGCCCGGACGCCGTACCGTCGCACTGGCCTGCCGCCCTCGACCGGCTGGTGGACCTGGGCGGGGAGGACGCGGTGTACGTGCCGGGGCACGGGGCGGCGGTGAACGCGGCGTTCGTCCGGGCCCAGCGGGAGGAGCTGGCGACGCGCTTCGGCGTGTCGTAGGGATCGGCACACCGCCCGCCCGCCGTTTCTCCTATCGTCATCCGAATGCGCCAGTACTCTCCGGATCTGACCCCGCCGTGGAAGAAGCCCAAGCCCGTGCCCGAGGTCCCGGCGGACCCGGGTCTGGTGGTCGAGGAGCCCGGCACCGGCTTCTGCGGCGCGGTGATCCGCTGCGAGGCGGGCACGGTGACCCTGGAGGACCGCTTCGGCAAGCACCGGGTGTTCCCGCTGGAGCCGCGCGGCTTCCTCCTGGAGGGCAGGGTCGTGACGCTGGTGCGCCCGCCGGCCGGGGCGCCCGTACGTCCCAGCCGTACGGCGTCCGGCTCGGTGGCGGTGCCCGGTGCCCGCGCCCGGGTGGCGCGGGCCGGACGCATCTACGTCGAGGGCCGCCACGACGCCGAACTGGTCGAGCGGGTCTGGGGCGACGACCTGCGCGTCGAGGGCGTCGTCGTGGAGTACCTGGAAGGCGTCGACGACCTTCCCGCGATCGTCGACGCGTTCGGCCCGGGCCCGGACGCCCGGCTCGGCGTCCTCGTCGACCACCTGGTCCCCGGTTCGAAGGAGTCCCGGATCGCCGAGGCGGTCACGAGCGACCACGCCCTGGTGCTGGGCCACCCGTACATCGACATCTGGGAGGCCGTGAAGCCCTCCTCGGTGGGCATCCCGGGCTGGCCCCGGGTACCGCGCGGCCAGGACTGGAAGACGGGTGTGTGCCGGGCCCTGGGCTGGCCGGAGAACACGGGCGCGGCCTGGCAGCACATCCTGTCCAGGGTGCGCACCTACAAGGACCTGGAGCCGGAACTCCTGGGCCGCGTCGAGGAACTGATCGACTTCGTCACCGCTCCGGAGTGACGCGGGGCCCCGGGAGCCTTCGGGGCCGTCGGCCGGCCCGCCCGCGACGCGCATGCGCTCCTGGCGGCCCGTCTCGTCCGGTCGGCCCGGGTACGACGTCGGCTGCTCCCCGCGGCCGAACGGACGAAAATCCACGGCTGCGGGTCACCACGCAACAGGTGTTCAGTCCACCAGATCCCTGACGACGGCGTCCGCGAGCAGTCGTCCGCGCAGGGTGAGAACGGCGCGACCGGCGTCGTACGGACCGGCTTCGAGGAGCCCCTCGGAGAGCGCGCGGCGGGAGGCCGCGAGCCCGTCGGGGCGGAGCAGGGAGAGCGGGCAGCCCTCGCGCAGCCGCAGTTCGAGAAGGATGCGCTCGACCCGGCGGTCCTCGTCGGAGAGGAGTTCGCGCCCGGCGCCCGGCGAGCGGCCCGAGGCCAGTGCGGACGCGTACGCCCCCGGATGCTTCACGTTCCACCAGCGAACACCGCCGACGTGACTGTGCGCTCCGGGGCCCGCGCCCCACCAGTCGGCGCCGCGCCAGTACAGCTCGTTGTGCAGACAGCGGCCGGCCTCGGAGGTGGCCCAGTTCGACACCTCGTACCAGTCGAAGCCCGCCGCCGACATCACCTCGTCCGCGATGAGATAGCGGTCCGCGTGCACGTCGTCGTCGGTCATCGGGACCTCACCGCGGCGGATGCGGCGCGCGAGCTGCGTGCCCTCCTCGACGATGAGCGCGTACGCGGAGATGTGGTCGGGACCGGCACCGAGGGCCGCTTCGAGCGATGCCCGCCAGTCGTCGTCCGACTCCCCCGGCGTGCCGTAGATCAGATCCAGGTTCACATGTGCGAAGCCCGCGGCGCGGGCCTCGGCGACACAGGCCTCCGGGCGACCGGGGGTGTGCGTGCGGTCGAGCACCTTCAGGACGTGCTGCCGGGCGCTCTGCATACCGAAGGAGACACGGTTGAAGCCGCCGGCGCGAAGCGTCGCGAGGTACTCCGGGTCGACCGACTCCGGGTTCGCCTCCGTCGTGATCTCCGCGTCGTCCGCGAGTCCGAACTCGTCCCGGACAGCCCCCAGCATCCGTACGAGATCGTCGGCGGCCAGCAGCGTGGGTGTACCGCCTCCGACGAAGACCGTGCGGACGGGACGCGGGTCGTCGCCGAGCACCTTGCGGGCGAGGCGGACCTCGTCGATCAGGGTGTCCGCGTAGTTGTCGCGGGAGGCGAGCACGCCGCCGGTGCCCCGCAGCTCGGTCGCCGTGTAGGTGTTGAAGTCGCAGTAGCCGCAGCGGGTGGCGCAGTACGGCACGTGGAGGTAGAACCCGAGGGGCCGCTCGGCCTCCCCCAGTGCCTCAAAGGCCTGGGAGGGACCCCCAGCAGCCAGGGCGTACGCGGGCAGCGCCCCGTCGTCGGGGACGGGCTCACCGTCGGGAAGTGCGGAAGGCATGCGTTCCATTGTCCAGTACGGGCGGGGGTACGCGTTTCAGTCCCACCTCGGGCCCGCCTCCGCCCTGCCTCGGACCCACCTCCGCCGTACTTCGGGCCCGCCTCCGCCCGGCCTCCCGCCTGCCTCCGCCCTACCTCGGGTCCGCCTCGGACCCACCTCCACCCTGCCTCCCGCCCGCCTCGGGCCCGCCCGGGCGTCCGCTCCGAACCGCCGGAGGTGCGCGTCGCGTCCCCCGGGGCCACCGGTTCCCCGGCCCCCGCCGGGGAACCGCCCCGGCCCGCACTCAGGCGGGCGGCTGTCGCGCTACTGCGCCTGTAGGACCAGCAGGGCCATGTCGTCCTCCGGCGGGCGGGTGCCGAAGTCGTGGACCAGCCCGCGGATCCGTTCGGCGATCAGTTCGGCGTTCAGGCCGGCGCAGCCCACGAGGGCCCGCGCGAGACCGTCGTCGTCGTCGAACTGGCGGGACCCGTCGCGCCGCTCCGTCACACCGTCGGTGACGCACAGCAGGGTGTCGCCGGGGTACAGATCGAAGGACTCGGAGGTGTACTCGGGGTCCTCGAAGACACCGAGCAGGGTCTGCGGCCGGGCCACCTCCCGTACGTCGCCGGCGGGGTCCAGCAGCAGCGGCAGCGGATGCCCGGCCGAGGCCAGGGTGCAGCGCACTCCGCCGTCGAAGGGGACCAGTTCGCCGTACAGCATGGACAGGAAGCGCGTCTGCGGGCCGAGGTCGCTGCCGAGTCCGGGTCCGCCCGCGGCCACGAGCGCGCGGGCCGCCGCGTCCGCGGCTTCCGTCGCATCGTCCAGCAGGAGCTGGTTGAGACGGTCGAGGACGTCCGCGACGTCGTAGCCCTCGCGGGCCAGCAGCCGCAGCCAGGGCCGGGCCAGACCGATCACGACCGCGGCCTCGGGTCCCTTGCCCTGGACGTCACCGACGGCGAAGCACCAGCGCCCGTCTCCGGCCGGGAACACGTCGTAGAAGTCGCCGCTGGGCCCGCCCTTGTCGAGCGGCTCGTAGACGAGGGCGCTGTGCACCCCGGGAATCTCGGCGACCGCGCCCGGCAGCAGTCCGCGCTGCAGGACCTGGCTGATGGTGGCCTGGCGCGCGTACTGGCGGGCCGCGCCGATGGCGAGCGCGATACGGCGGCTGAGGTCCTCGACCAGCCCGTTGACCTCGTCGGGGAAGGCGGGCAGTCCGGCCCGCCCGATGACGAGCGTGCCCAGCGGCCGGCCGCCCGCGATCAGCCGGTACGCCAGCGCCGCACCGCTCGTGCCGCGGGTGCCCAGCGCCTCGCCGGGCCAGGGCACCGGGACGGCCCGGGACCGCACCGCGTCGGGCAGCCGTGGCGGGTCCTTCTCCAGGGAGCGGCGCAGCCCCTCGACGAGGTTCTCGCTGCCGTGCCAGACGCGGGCGAGCCTCGGTCCGAGGGCGAAGCCGAGACCGCCCGCCCGGTCGGTGGCCTCGTCCTCCAGCCACACGGCGCACCAGTCGGCGAGGCGCGGCACCAGGAGCTGCCCGGCGAGCGCGGCGACCAGGTCCTCGTCGAGCTGCCCGGCGAGCAGGTCGGAGGCCTCGGCGAGAAAGGAGAGGGCTCCCCGGCCGAGCCAGTCGTGGCCCTGCGCGTTACTCCGCGACGCCCCGGGGGCGGATATCGCGGGGTGGAACCCGCCGGCCCTCGGCCCGAACCCCGGGGGCCGCCCCTCGGCGCACCCGCCGGTCCTGGCCGGGTCCGCTCCGTCCACGGCGCCCGTGAGACCGTCGGCGTCCGAGAACCCACCCCTTCCGGGGAGGCCGTCGGGGTCCGCGAATTCATCGGCCCGAGGCAGGTCGTCGTCCGCGAATCCGCCGGAACCGTCCAGGGCACCGGCATCCGCGAATCCACCCGTCCCGTGCAGGACGTCCGCGTCCGCGAAGGCGTCCGCCCCGGGCAGGGCCCCGGCGCTCCCGTCGGCCAGCAGCCGCGCCCACACCGTCTTGACGCCCGGGCGGTAGGTGATCCCCCAGGCCTCGGAGAGCGCGGAGACGAGACGCAGACCGCGCCCGTACTCCGGTGTTCCGTAGGGGCGTTCGGCGCTGTCGTCCCGTATGGCGCGGGAGGGGTGGTGGTCGGAGACCTCCACGACCAGCGGGCCGGACGGGCCGTCGGCCGGGTTCTCCAGACGGCACAGCAGCTCGACGTCGGTGCCCGCGTGCACGACGGCATTGGTGACGAGCTCGCTGACCACCACGGCGGCGTCGTCGGTGAGCCGGTCGTCGATGATCTCGGTGCCGGGCAGGGCCAGTTCGGCCCAGCTCACGAGCGTGTCGAACAGGAACCGGCGAGCGGCTCCGGGGGCGAGCGGAGTACCCGGCAACGACGTACGGGCAACGGCATCCTGGCCGGCGCGGTGGTGCGCGACCGCGTCCGGGGCGCATGCCATGGAATCCCGTTGCGTCGGAATGGCCCCCACTGTGCGGCTCCCTGGGCAGTTCGGACGAATACACATCAGACGATGCGGACAGGGTGACAGACTGGCGGCGCCCATAAGCGCCGAGTCACCGAAGTGGGCCGTCATGAGTGAGAACAGTGGTATGCATGTGCTCGAAGACGGACAGATTCGAGCATCGGAAACCTGCGTCCCCTGCCCGCCGCGACGACCGCGGCACGGGACGGCGACTTCAGCAGAATGCCCGAGGCGGGGCACGGGCTGGTCGCCGGACCGAGCGCCCTGTTCGACCAGATCATGGACCGGGGTTCCCACGTCGACTCCGGTGGCCGGCGGCGATCCGACCCAGCGCGTCGATCTGCACGACGGCAGCCGTCAACTGCGCGGGGACTCAAGCCGGCTGGGACGCGCCGTCGCCAAGATGGCCGACCAGCCGCCCCTGTTCACCGGCGAGGCCACCCGGGTGGCCGGTGAGGTCGGCACCGAGGAGCGGCTCGGCGTCCGGGCGCAGCTCCGGGGTGTGTCGGGCGTCCGGAAGGCGAGGCACCGACATCGCAGACCGAGTGAGGCACCGTCATCATGAGCGCTGAGGCAACGACCGACGAGCGCGCGAGCATCCTCCTTGTCGACGACATGGAGGACAACCTGATCGCGCTGGAGGCCGTCCTGGGGTCCCTCAACGAGCCGCTGGTGCGCGCGCGTTCGGGCGAGGAGGCTATGAAGGCGCTGCTGCGGCAGCCGTTCGCGGTCGTCCTGCTCGACATCCGGATGCCGGGCATGGACGGGTTCGAGACGGCCGCGAACATCAAGCGGCTCGACCAGACCAAGGACGTGCCCATCATCTTCCTGACGGGCACGGACGCCGACGCGGGCTACGCCTTCCGCGGGTACGCGACCGGGGCCGCCGACTATCTGACGAAACCGTTCGACCCGTGGGTCCTGCGCGCCAAGGTCACCGTCTTCCTTGACCTGCACCGCAAGAACCGGCAACTGGAGCGCCTGCTCGCCCGCGAACAGCGGCAGTTCGACGAACTCGCCGACCGCCTGGGGAGGCTCGAGACGGACATCGCGGCAGGCACCCTCCAGGACGTGCCCGAACTGCGCGACCAGATACGGCAGATGGGGGAACTGCTGAGAGAGATGCGGCGGGGGCGGGGCACGTAGGAACGGGTCGGGGGCGGGGTCGTGCGGGGCTGCACCGCTCTGTCGCGGTACAGCCCCGCACGACCCCGCCCCCACAGAACCCAGGGCCGCGGACCGAGGACTATGCCTCGCGCGTCCCCGCGTACATCTCGTCGATCAGGTGCTTGTACTCCCGCTCGACGACCGGGCGCTTCAGCTTGAGGCTCGGGGTGATCTCGCCGTGCTCGACGTCCAGGTCGCGGGGCAGGAGACGGAACTTCTTGATGGTCTGCCAGCGCTGGAGGCCCGCGTTGAGTTCCTTCACATAACCCTCGACGAGGGCGATCGTGGCCGGAGCCGCGACGACGTCGGCGTACGACTTGCCGCCCAGGCCGTTGTCCTTGGCCCAGTCGAGGATGGAGGGCTCGTCGAGGGCGATGAGCGCGGTGCAGAAGTTCCGGTCGGCGCCGTGCACGAGGATGTTGGAGACGTACGGGCAGACGGCCTTGAACTGGCCCTCGACCTCGGCGGGCGAGATGTACTTGCCGCCCGAGGTCTTGATGAGGTCCTTCTTGCGGTCGGTGATCCGCAGATAGCCGTCCGGGGACAGCTCACCGATGTCGCCGGTGTGGAACCAGCCGTCCGCCTCGAGCACCTCGGCGGTCTTCTCGGGCAGCCCGTGGTAGCCCTCCATGATGCCGGGGCCGCGCAGCAGGATCTCGCCGTCGTCCGCGATGCGCACCTCGGTGCCGGGCAGCGGCTTGCCGACCGTGCCGGTGCGGTAGGCCTCGCCCGGGTTCACGAAGGAGGCGGCGGAGGACTCGGTGAGCCCGTAGCCCTCGAGGATGTGGATGCCGGCGCCGGCGAAGAAGTAGCCGATCTCCGGTGCGAGCGCGGCGGAGCCGGAGACACAGGCGCGCAGGTTGCCGCCGAAGGCCTCGCGGATCTTGGCGAAGACGAGCGCGTCGGCGACCTTGTGCTTGGCGCCGAGCGCGAAGGGCACGGAGGCCGAGCCGGTACGGCGGAAGTTGTCCTGGCTGGCCTTCGCGTACTCGCGGGAGACCTCGGAGGCCCACTGGAAGATCTTGTACTTGGCGCCGCCGCCGGCCCGCGCCTTGGTCGCGATCCCGTTGTAGACCTTCTCGAAGATGCGCGGCACGGCCGCCATGTACGTCGGCCGCACCACCGGCAGGTTCTCGATGATCTTGTCCACGCGGCCGTCGACGGCGGTGACGTGCCCGACCTCGATCTGGCCGGAGGTGAGGACCTTGCCGAAGACGTGCGCGAGCGGCAGCCACAGGTACTGGACGTCGTCCGCGCCGACCAGGCCGGTCGCGGCGATCGCCTTCGCCATGTACGACCAGTTGTCGTGCGGCAGGCGGACGCCCTTGGGGCGGCCCGTGGTGCCGGAGGTGTAGATGAGCGTCGCGAGCTGGTCGGCGGTGATCGCGCCGACGCGCTCCTTGATCAGCTCGGGGTGCTTCTCCAGGTACGCGGTACCGCGCGCCTCCAGCTCGGCCAGCGTGAGGACCCAGTCGTCGGTCTCCACGCCCTCCGGGTCGATGACGACGACCCGCGTGAGCTCGGGAAGCTCCGCGCGCTTCTCCCGGGCCTTGGCGAGCTGGGCCGCGTCCTCCGCGATGAGGACCTTGCTGGCGGAGTCGGAGAGGATGAACGCCGACTCCTCCGCGTTGGTCTGCGGGTACACGGTCGTGGTGGCCGCGCCCGCGCAGAGGATGCCGAGGTCGGCCAGGATCCATTCGACCCGCGTCGAGGAGGCGAGCGCGACGCGCTGCTCCGGCTGTACACCGAGTTCGATCAGACCGGCGGCGACGGCGAAGACCCTCTCGGCGGCCTGCGCCCAGGTCAGCGACTTCCAGTCGTCCGGCGCTTCGCCCGAGGCCGGTACCGGGTAACGGTATGCCTCGGCGTCCGGTGTGGCCGCCACGCGCTCCAGGAAGAGGGCCGCGACGGACGGCGGACGGTTCTCGATCAGGGTATGTGTGTCGCTCACGACGTCCTCCGGGGCCCGCGGCAGTGCGGCGGCTGGCTCAATTGCGGCTGTTGTTTAACTCGCGAGTAACTACCGAGCAGAGATCAGACTAGAGCGCGTCCGGCCGGTGCGTAAGAGGCGGCGGGTCGTCTATTCCTCCAGGACATACCCCGGAGACAAGCACAGAGCCCGCCGCGCCGAAGCGCGACGGGCCCTGAATTACGGCATTCGGCGTGACTACTTCTTGCCCTTGGCCGAGCCACCGCTGTCGTCGCTGGACAGCACGGCGATGAATGCCTCCTGCGGAACCTCCACAGAGCCCACCATCTTCATCCGCTTCTTGCCCTCCTTCTGCTTCTCCAGCAGCTTCCGCTTACGGGAGATGTCACCGCCGTAGCACTTGGCGAGGACGTCCTTGCGGATGGCACGGATGGTCTCGCGGGCGATGACCCGGGAGCCGATGGCCGCCTGGATGGGCACCTCGAAGGCCTGCCGCGGGATCAGCTCGCGCAGCTTGGCGACCAGCCGGACCCCGTACGCGTACGCCGCGTCCTTGTGCGTGACCGCCGAGAAGGCGTCGACCTTGTCGCCGTGCAGCAGGATGTCGACCTTGACCAGACTGGAGGCCTGCTCGCCGGTGGGCTCGTAGTCCAGCGAGGCATAGCCGCGGGTCTTGGACTTCAGCTGGTCGAAGAAGTCGAAGACGATCTCCGCGAGCGGCAGCGTGTATCGGATCTCGACCCGGTCCTCGGACAGGTAGTCCATGCCGAGCAGGGTGCCGCGCCGGGTCTGGCACAGCTCCATGATCGCGCCGATGAACTCCGAGGGAGCGAGGATGGTCGCCCGCACGACGGGCTCGTACACATCGTCGATCTTACCCTCGGGGAACTCGCTCGGGTTGGTGACGACGTGCTCGCTGCGGTCCTCCATCACGACGCGGTAGACCACGTTGGGCGCGGTCGCGATCAGGTCGAGCCCGAACTCGCGCTCCAGGCGCTCACGGATCACGTCGAGGTGCAGCAGCCCGAGGAAACCGACACGGAAACCGAAGCCCAGCGCAGCCGACGTCTCCGGCTCGTACACCAGCGCGGCATCGTTGAGCTGGAGCTTGTCCAGGGCGTCGCGGAGCTCGGGGTAGTCGGACCCGTCCAGCGGATAGAGGCCCGAGAAGACCATGGGCCTGGGCTCCTTGTACCCGCCGAGCGCTTCGGTCGCACCCTTGTGCAGGGTGGTGATCGTGTCACCGACCTTGGACTGGCGGACGTCCTTCACACCGGTGATGAGGTAACCCACCTCACCGACACCGAGCCCGTCGGCCGCGTTCATGTCGGGGGCCGTGACACCGATCTCCAGCAGCTCATGGGTGGCGCCGGTGGACATCATCCGGATCCGCTCACGCTTGTTGAGCTGGCCGTCGATGACACGCACGTACGTCACGACACCGCGGTAGGAGTCGTAGACCGAGTCGAAGATCATCGCGCGGGCGGGGGCGTCCTGGACGCCGACCGGGGCGGGGATCTCCGCGACCACCCGGTCGAGCAGTGCCTCGACACCCAGGCCGGTCTTGGCGGAGACCTTCAGCACGTCCGTGGGGTCGCACCCGATGAGGTTGGCGAGCTCCTCGGAGAACTTCTCCGGCTGGGCGGCCGGCAGGTCGATCTTGTTCAGCACGGGGATGATCTTGAGGTCGTTCTCCATCGCCAGGTAGAGGTTGGCGAGAGTCTGCGCCTCGATGCCCTGGGCCGCGTCGACCAGCAGGACCGTGCCCTCGCAGGCAGCGAGGGACCGGGACACCTCGTACGTGAAGTCGACGTGCCCGGGGGTGTCGATCATGTTGAGGATGTGGGTCTTGCCGGGATCCTCGGTCGGCGCCCAGGGCAGCCGGACCGCCTGGGACTTGATCGTGATGCCGCGCTCGCGCTCGATGTCCATACGGTCGAGGTACTGAGCACGCATCTGCCGCGCGTCGACCACCCCGGTCAGCTGGAGCATGCGGTCGGCGAGCGTGGACTTGCCGTGGTCGATGTGCGCGATGATGCAGAAATTGCGGATCAGAGCCGGGGCGGTACGGCTCGGCTCGGGCACATTGTTAGGGGTCGCGGGCACGCAGGGTCCTGTCTCTTGAGGCGCCTGTCGCCTCGGGTCGGATCGATACGTAGGTTCCATGGTCCCACGCGCGGGGACCTGCGACCGGTTCGGGCCGCGTGAGCGGGGGCGGTGAGCGGGGCATCCGCAACCGGCTCGGGGCCCGCGGACAAGGGGCGGACGGCCGGTTTGGGCCGCTCGGACCGTGGCTGGTAGCCTGGGTAGCTGTGTCTCGTGCCCTCTCAGCAGGAGACGCACCCAAGAAAATCAAACGGCGAGTGAGACGTGCTGTCTCGCGCGCCTGAACCTGTAAAGGCTCATTCGTGGCGAACATCAAGTCCCAGATCAAGCGGATCAAGACCAACGAGAAGGCCCGGCTGCGCAACAAGGCCGTCAAGTCCTCTCTGAAGACCGCGATCCGCAAGGCCCGCGAGGCGTCTGCCGCGGGTGACGTCGAGAAGGCCACCGAGTACACGCGCGCCGCGTCGCGCGCTCTCGACAAGGCCGTCTCGAAGGGCGTCATCCACAAGAACCAGGCCGCCAACAAGAAGTCGGCGCTTGCTTCGAAGGTCGCCGCCCTCAAGGGCTGAGTCGGCTGAGTCCTCGCGGACTCAACCCCTGACTTGACCGTCGGCTGGACCCGAGCGGGCCCTCTCTCCCCGCTCCCACCCGACACCCCGGATTCACGCACGATCTGCGTTCGCCACGCGGGCGTGAATCCACCAGCTCGAACCGAAGGCCCCGCCGCCTCCCTTCCCCGGGAGAACGAGCGGGGCCTTCGGTATGCGGTGCCCCTGTCGCCCGGCGACGGCACAGGTCAGAAATTCGAACCGGAACAGACCACCGGAACAGACCGACTGACGCCGACCCGGACGGTCCGACTGACGCGGACCCGGATGGACCAGCTGGCCGATCAGGACGGACCGGCTGACGCCGACCAGAACGGACCGACTGACTGCCGACCCGGGCGGCTCGGCTGACGCGGACCCGGACGGAACCGCTGACGCCGACCGGAACGGACCGGCCGACGCCGATCAGGACGGACCGGCTATCGCCGGCCGGAGCGAGCCGCCCGCGCGATGGCGACGACCGCCTTCTCCAGGGCGTACTCGGGATCGTCCCCGCCGCCCTTGACCCCGGCATCCGCCTCCGCGACGGCCGTGAGGGCCGCGGCGACCCCGTCGGGTGTCCATCCCCGCATCTGCTGCCGCACCCGATCGATCTTCCACGGCGGCATCCCCAGCTCACGGGCCAGGTCGGCGGGCCTGCCACCCCGCGCGGAGGACAGCTTTCCGATCGCCCGCACCCCTTGCGCGAGCGCACTGGTGATCAGGACGGGAGCCACGCCGGTCGACAGCGACCATCGCAACGCCTCCAAGGCCTCCGCGGCCCGCCCCTCCACGGCCCGATCGGCCACGGTGAAGCTGGATGCCTCGGCCCGCCCGGTGTAGTACCGCCCGACGACGGCCTCGTCGATCGTCCCCTCGACATCCGCGGTCAACTGCGACACGGCGGACGCCAGCTCGCGCAGATCACTTCCGATGGAGTCCACCAGCGCCTGGCAGGCCTCCGGCGTGGCCGACCGGCCCAGCGCCCGGAACTCGCTCCGCACGAACGCCAGCCGATCCGCCGGCTTCGTCATCTTGGGACACGCCACCTCCCGCGCCCCCACCTTGCGCGCGGCGTCGAGCAGCCCCTTGCCCTTGGCCCCGCCCGCGTGCAGGAGCACGAGGGTGATCTCCTCGGCGGGCGACCCCAGATACGTCTTGACGTCCTTGATCGTGTCGGCCGACAGATCCTGCGCGTTGCGTACGACCACGACCTTGCGCTCGGAGAAGAGCGAGGGACTCGTCAGCTCGGCGAGCGTGCCGGGCTGCAACTGGTCCGGAGTGAGGTCCCGTACGTCCGTGTCGGCGTCGGCGGCCCTGGCGGCGGCCACCACCTCCCGCACGGCACGGTCGAGCAGGAGATCCTCCTGGCCCACTGCCAGCGTGACAGGGGCGAGAGGGTCGTCTTGAGCGGTCTTCTTGGCCATCACCGAAAGCATCCCACGCGCCACCGACAACGCATGCCGCAAGCCACTCCCGCGGGAGCGGCCGACCTCCCCGACCCCGCCCCGTGTCGCTGTCCACCGCGGGGCTCGGGTCCCTGTCCAGCCCGGGGTTCGGGACACCGATCCGGCTCGGGCTCGGGCTCGGGATAGCGGTCCAGCTCGGGATACCGATCCAGCCCGGGCTCGGGTCACGGCTCCTCGTGCCAGCCGTCCCACTCCGCCGCGAACTCGTCCAGCTCCTTCGGGTCCAGCCGCGACTCGGGGTCCGTCAGCACCACCAGCCACTGCGCGTCCTCGGCATCGTCCTCGCCCGCCAGCGCGTCCCGGACGAGCTGCGGCTCCTCGAAGAGTCCGAACCGGTCACCGACGGCCTCCGCCGCCTCTTCCGCGGCATCGCGGTCGGGCAGCACCAGCACATGTCTCACATCGCTCACGTGACCATTTTCCGATACGCCCGACGCGGCCGACGCCGGGGTGGGGATCGGGGTCGGCCCTCGCGCGGCAGCCCGGCCCCAGCCCCCTGTCACCTCGAGCTACTGAGCGCCCCTGACCTCCGGCACCCGGTCCAGTTCGATCCCGAAGCGCTCTCGATAGGTGGCCAGCACCTCCTCGTCGGCGGCCAGTTCCGACACCTCCTTGGTCCCGTCGGCCTTCGTCAGCGTGAACTTGCGTCCGCTGAGCGTGATCCGCTCCCCGTCCTCCGTGACCCGCGAGCAGACCAGTGACCGGGTGAAGTGCGACAGCGGCGAAGTGCCGTGCCACCAGGCTCCTACGACGAAGTCCCCGAGCGCGCGCGGCCGTACCTCCAGGCGGTACTGGCGCTTGTCGCCCATGAGGACGTCGAGGTCCTCGCGTTCCCGCGACCCGTCGGCACCCCGCACCCCGGCCGCGTCCGGCCCCGACTCCACGACCCGGAACATCCCGCCGGGGTCCCGCTGTTCCCCTCGCTCCCCGAAGGCCAACGGGTAGTGGCTGTGCGCCCCGAACCCGACGTCGGTCAGCCAGTCACCGCCGTCCACCGTCCGCACCCGCAGGGCGAGATGGTCGTAGGGAATCCCCAGCTTCCCCTCGTCCCCGTACACCCGGGCCGCGAGATACGTCACATCGAAGCCCAACGCCCCCAGCAACGCCCCGAACGCACCGTTCAGTTCGTAGCAGAAGCCTCCTCTGCGAGCGTCCACCACCTTGTCCAGCAGCCTCTTCTCCTCCAGCACGATCTTCTCGCCGAGGTGGATCGACAGATTCTCGAACGGCACGGTCTGCAGATGGCGCAGTTGGAGCTCGCGGAGCACATCGGACGTGGGCCATGCCGGGTGCTGGGCCCCGATTCGGCGAAGGTAGGCGTCGGCCTGTGCGGAATTCATGCCTTCAGTGTCCCGCCACGCTCAGCCCTTCGCCCTCACCGGTGACCGCGAGCGCCCCGTCCTGGTCGGTGCGCAGGACCACGGCGCCCCCGGCCCGCAGAGCCGCGACCGTGCTCGGGGCAGGGTGTCCGTACGGGTTGTCGCCGCCGACCGAGATGAGCGCGAGCCGCGGAGCCACCCTGCGTATGAGTTCCGGATCCTGATAGGCCGACCCGTGATGGGCGACCTTGAGCACGTCCACGCCACCCAGCTCCGTGGCCGCCGGCGATCTCGACAAGGCCTGCTGCGCGGGCGGTTCCAGGTCACCGAGCAACAGCAGCCTCAGCCCCGCGGACCGTACGAGCAGGGTGACACTGGCGTCGTTCGGACCGTCCGGGGCCGGAGCCGGATCCGGCGGCGGCCACAGCACCCGCCAGTCGAGGCTTCCCGTACGCCGCCGCTCCCCCGCCACGGCCCGAGTCACGGGAATGTGCCGTGCGGCCGCCTCCCTTCGTACGAACTCGGCCTGGTCCAGCGGCTCTTCGAACCCGGTCACCTCGATCGCGCCCACCGAACGCCCGTGGAGCACACCCGGCAGCCCCGCGACATGGTCGGCGTGGAAGTGCGTCAGAACCACGAGCGGGATTCTGGTGACGCCGAGCGTGCTCAGGCAGCGGTCGACCAGCACCGGGTCGGGCCCCGCGTCCACCACCACCGCGCTGCCGTCACCCGCCGCGAGCACCGTGGCGTCGCCCTGCCCCACATCACACATCACGAACCTCCAGCCGGGTGGCGGCCACCCCGTGATCACCCTGGTGAGCGGCGGCGGCTGCACCACGACCAGCAGGAACAGCACCGCACAGGCACCGCTCAGCAGCGGATGTCTCAGCAGCCGTCGACCGACGACCACGACGACCACCGTGACGAGGGCCAGGAGCAGGGCGCCCGTCCAACTGCCCGGCCAGTCCACTCCCCCGCCGGGCAGGGCCGCCCCCGTGCGCGCGATGTCCGCGATCCAACGGGCGGGCCAACTCGCGCACCACGCCAGGACTTCGGCCACGGGCATCGCCACGGAGGCCGTGGCCAGTGTTCCGAAACCCAGCACCGTGGCCGGCGCCACCGCGAACTCCGCGAGCAGATTGCACGGCACCGCCACCAGGCTCACCCGGGCCGAGAGAAGGGCCACCACCGGCGCGCACAGGGCCTGCGCCGCGGCGGCCGCGGCGAGCGCCTCGGCAAGACGCGGAGGCACGCGACGCCGCTGAAACGCCGTGCTCCAGCGCGGGGCGAGCGTGAGCAGGGCTCCGGTCGCGAGGACGGACAGCAGGAATCCGTAACTGCGGGCCAGCCAGGGGTCATACAGCACGAGGAGGAGAACCGCGGTGGCCAGCGCCGGGATCAGCGATCTGCGGCGCCCGGTCGCGATGGCGAGCAGCGCGATCGATCCGCAGGCCGCTGCCCTCAGCACGCTCGGGTCCGGTCGGCACACGATCACGAAGGCGAGAGTGAGCGCCCCGCCGAGCAGTGCGGTCGCCCGGAGGGGCACACCGAGCCGGGGTGCGAGGCCCCTGCGCTCGGCTCGCTGGGCGAGACCCGGTGGCCCGATGAACAGCGCCAGCAGAATCGTGAAGTTGCCGCCGCTGACAGCGAGGAGGTGGGTGAGATCGGTGGCCTTGAAGGCGTCGTCCAGCTCCGGCGTGACGCGTGAGGTGTCGCCCACCACCAGCCCCGGCAGCAACGCCCGAGCGTCCGTGTCCAGACCGTCCGTCGCCTTCCGTAGCCCCTCGCGCAGTCGGCCGGCGAACCGCTGCGGCCCGGACGGTTCCCCCACCACCTCCGGCGGGGCGCTCCCCCGCACTCGCAACACCGCCGCGATGTCGTCCCCGTCCGACAGCGCGGGCACGACCCGCGCCGCCACCCGCAGCCGGGTGGACGGCAGCAGCGACAACCAGGGCGAGCGCCCGCCTGCCTCCCGGGGCGAACCCCGTCGCGAGCGCGCGTCGACGATCACCAGCACCGGCGTCCGCGTCGCCAGCACCGTGCCGTCCGCCCGGGTGATCCGCGTGACTTCCGCGTCGAACAGCAGCGCCGTCGCAGCGACGCGGTCCCCGATGACCCGGCGCCGGGTGAGCCGTGGATCGGAGGTGACCTCCACCTCCGCGGTCACGTGGGCGAACCGCGTCGCGAGTGCGGGAACAGGTCCACGTCGCAGGTCCGCTCCGTGCAACCCCGCGGAGGCCGCGGCCGCTCCGGCACAGAGCAGCACGGCGGCGACGGACACCCACGGCCACGAACCCGACCGCGCGACCGCTCGTCCCTGCCCCGGGCGCGCGCCTGCGCGCCCTGCCGCCAGCAGGACACCACCGCCGACCAGGGACACCACGACCACACCCGTGGCCCAGCCCGGCGACACCCCGACCGTCACGGCCGCCGTAACCCAGGCCGCGACGGCGGGCACCACGAGCCGGAGGTCGGTCGGCCCCTCCGCCCTGGGGTGCGAGGCCCCCAGCCGCCTTCCTGAGGTGGCGTGCACGGACCTCCGCCCGGCGGCACCGGGGAGGCCTGGCGGGTATATCGGGACGCTTTCCCGCTCGCCCGGCTCGTCCGACACCCCCAACTCGCTCGGCATGCCTGACACACCCGGCTCGCTCGGCATGCCTGACGCATCCGGCATACCCGGTTCATCCGGCCCGGGCCGCTCGGCCCTCCTCCCCGAACCGGTCATGGCTGCACCAGGGTCCGGAGATCGGCGAAACGACGGTCTCCGATTCCCTTGACCTCACGGAGTTCGTCGACCGAGCGGTAACCGCCGTGCGTCGTGCGGTAGTCGATGATGTGCCGGGCCAGGACGGGACCGACGCCGGGCAGGCTGTCGAGCTGGTCGACGGTGGCCGTGTTGAGGGTGATCGGCACGGAGGGTGCCGCACCTGCCGCGGATCCTCCGGCGCCGACCGGCCCCGGACCGCCCGCTCCCGCCCCCGCCGGGGACGCGGGCGCGCCGACCACGATCTGTTCGCCGTCCACGAGGAGACGCGCGCGGTTGAGACCGTCGGTGTCCGTGCCGGGCCGTACCCCGCCGGCGGCGCGCAAGGCGTCCTCGACGCGGGAACCGGCCGACAACCGCTGGAGTCCGGGAGCGCGTACCTTTCCGCCGACATCCACGACGATCGCGCTCCCGGCGGCGCCGGCGGGGCTCGAAGCTCCGGTCGAGGACCCGGATGCCGCACCTGGCTGCTCCCGCGCCCCGCCCTTCCCGCCGTACGGTGCCGCCGCGCGCACCACTTCAGGGGCTCGGACCGGCTGTGTCCTGCCGGCCCAGAAGTGCTGCACGGCGAAGACGGCGGCCACGATCAGCAGCACGGTCAGTGCGCCCACGCTCCTGCGCTCAAGACCGCACCGCGACTGCAACCACAGCGGGAGCCGCTCCCGCACGGCGAGCCCGGCCCGATCCCGCCACGCGCCCGCCTCCAGGGCCGGCGCACTCGCGGTCGCCGACCCGTCGGTCCGCGAGCGGTCGGCCCACAGGGGTCCGCCCCCATCCGGACCGGAGTCACGGCCGTCGGCCCCACCCGGACGGTTCCCAGGTCGCCGGACATCGGTCAGAACGCCCGTACAGACACCCGTGTTCGCCCTCGGGCCGGCCCCGACATCGCGGTCCGCCCCAGGCGGCGCGTTCCCCGACTCCCGCCGCCCCTGCGCGCGTTCGGTGAAGAGCGCCTCGGCGCGCAGGCGGAGGGCCGCGGCCGATACCTCGTGGCGAAGGACCCGGCCTCGCGGGTGGCGACGGCGATGGCGGCTGCGGCTGTCGGAGGCGGGGCCTCGACCCGGGCCGCTGGTCGGTGTGGCAGTGCGTGTGCTTGATCGAAGTGCCATGCGACGAGGATCCGACATCTCGCCACATCGCGATGATCTTGCTCAATTCCGGTGGAAAGCTGCCCAGTTGTGGATATCTCCGCCACCCGGACGGGTGACGCACACAAGCCGCAGAGGGGCCGGCCTCAGCGTGGCGACACAACCGCCCCGAGCAACCCGGGCCCCGTGTGGGCTCCGATCACGGCGCCCACCTCGCTCACGTGCAATTCGGCCAGCCCCGGCACCCGCGCCCGCAGACGGTCCGCGAGGGCCGCCGCACGATCGGGAGCCGCCAGATGGTGAACGGCGATGTCGACCTGCGCGCTGCCCGCACGGTCGGCGACGATCTCCTCCAGGCGGGCGATCGCCTTGGACGCCGTGCGGACCTTTTCGAGAAGTTCGATGCGGCCGTCGTCCAGCTGGAGCAGCGGCTTCACCGCGAGCGCCGAACCCAGCAGAGCCTGCGCGGCCCCGATCCTGCCTCCACGGCGGAGGTAGTCGAGGGTGTCGACGTAGAAGTACGCGGACGTGCCCGCGGCCCGCTTCTCCGCGGCCGTGACCGCGTCGTCGATGGTTCCCCCCGCCTCCGCGGACTCGGCCGCGGCCAGCGCACAGAACCCGAGGGCCATCGCGACCATCCCGGTGTCCACCACACGCACCGGTACCGGGGCCTCACGCGCCGCGAGCACCGCCGCGTCGTAGGTGCCCGAGAACTCGGAGGACAGATGCAGCGAGACGATGCCGGTGGCGCCGGACTCGGCGACCCTGCGATAGGTCGCGGCGAACATCTCGGGGCTGGGGCGGGACGTCGTGACGGGACGCCGCTTCTGCAGTGCCTGGGCCAGGGAGCGGGCCGAGATCTCGGTGCCCTCTTCGAGCGCCTGGTCACCGAGGACCACGGTCAGGGGGACCGCTGTGATGCCGTGGCGCTCCATCGTCCGCGGCGGCAGGTAGGCCGTTGAATCGGTGACGATCGCGACATGGCGGGACATGAGCTGGAGGTTACCTGGCGGGACGGGCGGGCGGCAGCCCGGCCCCTTCGACCTGCGGTCGGGACGGCCTGATCATGTCGTGCTCTCGGGGCGGGGCTTCTTCTGCCAAGGGTAGACGGGCCGTTGACCCGGCGGCGTGATGGCGGAACGCGTCGGCTGCTCCGGCGTAGTGGAGTCCGGGGTCTGCGGCCAGGTCTGTCCGCCGGAGGTGCTCGCGTCCGCCGCGGGAGCGTCGGGCCAGGACGCGGCGGGCCCCGGCTCCTTGGTCCAGTGACGCAGCGCGCCGGCCTCCACGTCGATCTGGGCGCTCAGCGTGTCCAGGTCGTCGTCAGCGAAGCGGTGGGCCCGGTCACGCGCGGCCCAGCGAAGCGAGTCGGCCGACTGCGTGATCCGCTGGGTGCGCTCGCGCAGACCGGGCAGCCGTGTGGCGAGCGTTCCGCGGTCGGGCTCGGTCTCCAGGCGCTTCAGCTCGGCGTCCAGCTCGTGCCCGTGTGCGCTGAGCCGCTCGAAGAGGCTCAGCGACTCCTTGAGGGACTCGTCCTCCGCCACGCTCGCCTGCAGCGCGTCCTGGGTCGACCGCATCGAGGTGCGCAGCGACAGCCGGAGCTGGGCGAGCTCGCCCTGGGGCCCGGGCTGGGCGAAGGTCTTCGCGCGCAGGGTGGTGTCCTCGACCCTGCGGCGGGCCTGCGAGATCGTGCGGTCCACGCCGCGCTTGGCGGCGCCGATCACCTTCACCGTCGCATACGCGCCGAGCACCACGAACAGCAGGAAGAGCAGGGCGATCACTGTGATCACGGTACCCATCACACTCCTCCTCGGACCGGTCGCGGCAGCTGTCGCCGCGCTCTCAACGGTAAACGCTGCGGGCAGGTTCGGAGTTCCGGAAGAACCCCGAACCTGCCCGTAGGGGACTACCCCGAGCCGGCCACGCCCGGACCGGGCACGGGCATCGGCCGGAGGCCGGACGCCCGCTGCCCGGCACGCCGTGGCGGCCATACCGTGGCAGCTACGCCGTAACGATGTTCACCAGCTTCGGCGCGCGCACGATCACCTTGCGGATTCCCGCGCCGCCCAGCGCCGCGACGACCTTCTCGTCGGCCAGCGCCACCTTCTCCAGTTCCTCGTCGGAGATCGACGGGGAGACCTCCAGGCGCGCCTTGACCTTGCCCTTGATCTGCACGACGCAGGTCACGGCCTCGTCGACGGCGTACGCGGGGTCGGCGACGGGGAAGTCCTGGTGGACGACCGATTCGGTGTGGCCCAGCTTGCGCCACAGTTCCTCGGCGATGTGCGGGGCCAGCGGCGCGACCATCAGCACCAGGGCCTCGGCGACCGGGCGCGCGACCGGGCCGCCCGCCTTGGTCAGGTGGTTGTTCAGCTCGGTGACCTTGGCGATGGCGGTGTTGAACCGCATGCCCTCCAGGTCCTGGCGTACCCCGTCGATGGCCTTGTGCAGGGCACGCAGCGTGTCCTCGTCCGGCTCGGTGCCGACGACCGTGACCTCGCCGGTCGCCTCGTCGACGACGTTGCGCCACAGCCGCTGCAGCAGCCGGTACTGGCCCACCACCGCGCGCGTGTCCCACGGACGGGACACGTCCAGGGGACCCATCGCCATCTCGTACAGGCGCAGGGTGTCCGCGCCGTACTCGGCGCAGATCTCGTCCGGGGTGACGGCGTTCTTCAGGGACTTGCCCATCTTGCCCAGCAGCCGGGAGACCTTCTCGCCCTGGTGGTAGTACGCGCCGTCGCGCTCCTCCACCTCGGCCGCCGCCACGGCGATGCCGCGGCTGTCGCGGTACACGTAGGCCTGGATCATGCCCTGGTTGAACAGCTTGTGGAACGGCTCGGCCGAGGAGATGTGGCCCAGGTCGAACAGGACCTTCGACCAGAAGCGGGCGTACAGCAGGTGCAGCACGGCGTGCTCGGCACCGCCGACGTACAGGTCGACGCCACCGTGCGGCTGGCCCTCGCGCGGGCCCATCCAGTACTGCTCGATGGCCGGGTCGACCAGCTTCTCGTCGTTGTGCGGGTCCAGGTAGCGCAGCTCGTACCAGCAGGAACCGGCCCAGTTGGGCATGGTGTTGGTCTCGCGGCGGTACTTCTGCGGACCACGGCCGTCACCCAGGTCCAGGGTGACGGCGACCCAGTCCTCGTTGCGCGACAGCGGGGTCTCCGGGGACGTGTGCGCGTCGTCCGGGTCGAAGGTGCGCGGCGAGTAGTCCTCGACCTCCGGCAGCTCCAGGGGCAGCATCGACTCGGGCAGCGGGTGGGCGACGCCGTCCTCGTCGTAGACGATCGGGAAGGGCTCGCCCCAGTAGCGCTGGCGGCTGAACAGCCAGTCGCGCAGCCGGAAGTTGACGGTGCCCGCGCCGATGCCCCGGCGCTCCAGCCACTCCGTGATGCGCGCCTTGGCGTCGACCACACCCAGGCCGTCCAGGGAGACGTCGTCGCCGGCGGAGTTGACGATCTTCGCGTCGTACGAGGCGAAGGCGTCGTCCCAGGTGGAGGCGTCGGTGCCGCGGTCGTCCGAGGGCTCGACCACACAGCGCATGGGCAGTTCGAAGGCGCGCGCGAACGCGAAGTCGCGGCCGTCGTGCGCCGGAACGGCCATGATCGCGCCGGTGCCGTAGCCCATCAGTACGTAGTCGGCGATGAAGACCGGGACCTTCTCGCCGTTGACCGGGTTGGTCGCGAACGTCCCGGTGAAGACGCCGGTCTTGTCCTTGGCCTCGGCCTGCCGCTCGACGTCGGACTTCGAGGCGGCCTGCGCGCGGTAGGCGGCGACGGCCTCGGTGGGCGTCGCGTGACCCCCGGTCCACACCTCGTGGGTGCCCTCGGGCCAGGCGGCCGGGGTGAACTTCTCGACCAGCGGGTGTTCCGGCGCCAGCACCATGTAAGTGGCGCCGAACAGGGTGTCCTGGCGGGTGGTGAAGACCGTGATCGCTTCGCCGTCGATCGGGAAGTCGACGCGGGCGCCCTCGGAGCGGCCGATCCAGTTGCGCTGCTGCAGCTTGATGGCCTCGGGCCAGTCCAGGGCGTCCAGGTCGTCCAGCAGGCGGTCCGCGTAGGCGGTGATGCGCATGTTCCACTGGCGCAGCTTGGCCTTGAAGACGGGGAAGTTGCCGCGCTCGGAACGCCCGTCGGCGGTGACCTCCTCGTTGGCCAGGACGGTGCCCAGGCCGGGACACCAGTTGACCGGTGCGTCGGAGGCGTACGCCAGGCGGTAGCCGCTCAGGACGTCGGCGCGCTCGGTGGCGCTCAGCTCGTTCCACGCGCGCGTGGTGCCGCCGACGGCGGGAACGGCACGCTCACCGCTCTCGAACTGGGCGACCAGCGCGGAGACGGGGCGGGCCTTGGCGGCCTCGTCGTCGTACCAGGAGTTGAAGATCTGCAGGAAGATCCACTGGGTCCACTTGTAGTACTCCGGGTCGATCGTGGCGAACGACCGGCGCTTGTCGTGGCCCAGACCCAGCGCGCGCAGCTGGACCTTCATGTTCTCCATGTTGGCCTCGGTGGACACGCGCGGGTGCGTGCCGGTCTGCACGGCGTACTGCTCGGCGGGCAGGCCGAAGGCGTCGAAGCCCAGAGTGTGCAGGACGTTGTGGCCGGTCATCCGCTGGAACCGGGCGAATACATCGGTGGCGATGTAGCCCAGGGGGTGACCCACGTGCAGACCCGCGCCCGAGGGATACGGGAACATGTCCATGATGAACTTCTTGGGCCGGGCGGCCAGCTCGGGGTCCCCGGCCAGGTCGCCGCTAGGGTTCGGAGCCTCGTACGTGCCCTCGGCGTCCCAGAAGTCCTGCCAGCGTGCCTCGATGTCAGCGGCCAGGGCGGCCGTGTAGCGGTGCGGCGCGGCCACCTCGGCGGTGGCAGCGGTGTTCGTCTCGCTCATGATCCTCAAAGCTCCATCGATCGTCTCTGCCAGCGGCTGTGACACTCAAGAAATGAAAAAGCCCCTCGCACAGGAGGGGACGCCGCGCCGATGCCGACCACGATGCGTCAGTGGTCGGGACTGATCAGCGCGGCTCGCTAAGCAGGAGGCGTACGGCACGCATGGCGTCAGGGTACCCCAGCGCCTGTGCGAACGGCGACGAGCTTTCGGGCCGTTCGGCACCCCGTGCCACCCTCCGTGACCATCGAGAGAGTTGAACAAAGTTCAAATTTTACTTCGCGTAACGGACGCTTAGGGACAACACAAAGACCTGATTGCCCTTTGGTAACAACGCAATAACTCAAACCTCGAACCCGTCGGTATTTCTCGACCTAGAGTGCGGCTTCGGGACCGCTTCCCCGAACCGTTGGGAGTACCCCCTCCATGAACCCTCGTCGTAACAACAGCTCGCTTCCCCGGGCGGGCCGTTCGGCCTACGGGGCGGCCAGCGCTGCCGTCCTGCTCCTCATACCCGTGGTGGTGCTGGTAGGCGGCAACGAACTCCGCGACTTCCTGAACTTCGGCGCCGGCGTGCTGTCGCTGGTCGCCCTGTCGTGCTCCGTGATCTGGGGGCTGGTCGCGACCGACCGCGTCTTCCTGAACACCCGCCAGCGGCTGGTGGCGCAGGCGGTGCACCGGACGACCGCCGTGTCCTCGGTCGCCTTCCTGCTGCTGCACATCACGGTCAAGATCGCGCTCGACCACACGACCCTGCTCGCCGCCCTGGTCCCCTTCGGCCTCGGCATCACCGGCACGGCCGGGCTCATCGGCTTCGGCTCGCTGGCCGGACTGCTCATGATCTTCACGGCGATCACCGGCGCGCTGCGCAGCGCCTTCGCCTCGCCGGCACCGATCGCGGCCCGCTGGCGCGCGGTGCACATGCTGGCCTACCCGGCCTGGTGCGCCGCACTGATCCACGGCCTCTACGCGGGTCGCGCGGCGAAGCCGATCTTCACGATCCTCTACAGCCTGTGCCTGGTCGCGGTCATGGCGGCCCTCGCCCTGCGATCGGCGCCCGCCCCCTTCAAGCGCAAGGTCGCGGCGCGGGTCCTGGCGATCATCGGCGACAACAACAGCCCCGGCGCCCGCGGGTTCCGCGAGGACCTGGAAGCGTCCCGTGCCGCCGTGGGCGAGTCGCGCTCCGCCCAGTCCGCGGGCGACAACTTCGTGCCTTCCCAGCGCACGCCGTCCCCCTCCCCTCAGTACGGCGGCGCGCCCGACCCCGCGGCGACGGGCACCAGCACGAACGGCTTCGCCGCGGCCTACCGAGCCATGTCCGGCCCCGGCGACGGTTCCGCGCCCGCCTCGACGCAGCAGTTCCAGATGCCCATGAACATGCAGCCCACCGAGACGTTTCCCCGCGTCGACAACGGCAGCACGTCCGGCAGTTGGCCCGTCCCCACACCGCCCCCCGTCGGCGAGGCACCGCAATCGGCGTACGACCCGCTGAACGACACCGGATATACCGTCCCGGTCTACAACAATCCGCCCGCCAACGCCTACGGCACGAGTGATGTGTACGACACCGGTGAGACGAACGCGTCCTACCGCACGTACAACACCAACGACACGTACGACAGCGGTCCCACGACTGACGTACTGCCGGGCGCCTACGACGCTCCTGGCTCCGGTGAATCATGGAACGCCCCTTCCGGAGGCTTTTAAGTGAACGAGGCCCTGCCCGACGTCCCGGAAGTCCGCGTAGTCGGACTTCCGCAGCTCACGTCGGGTTTTGACCTGGTTGAACGCCTTGATCTCCCCATGCACCTCAAGGTGCACGGACCGCTCGAACCCATGGGCGGAGAACAGCTCGCGAACCTCGCCGAAGCCATCTCCCTGAAGGGCCGCGGCGGCGCGGGCTTCCCCTTCGCCAAAAAGCTGCGCTCGGTCGCCGAATCGGCCATCAAGAAGGGCATCCGCCCGGTGGTGGTCGTCAACGGAAGCGAGGACGAACCGGCCTGCCGCAAGGACACGGTGCTCATCAACCGTGCCCCGCACCTCATCCTCGACGGCGCCCTGCTGGCCGCGGAGGCCATGGGCGCGCGCACCCTCGTGATCGGTGTGACCCGCGAGTCCACGCAGCGCTCGATGGAGGCCGCGCTGGCCGAGCGCGGGCTGAGCAACCGGCGCGGATCGCCTCTCCGCGCGCGCGTGCAGCGCAATCCGGTACGGATGGTCACCGGAGCGGCCGCCTCGCTGATCCGTTCGATCGACGGCGGCCCGGCCATCCCACCGGGCCGCAAGGTCAGCGCGTCCCAGACCGGCGTCGGGGGCGCGCCCACCCTGCTGTCGAACGCCGAGACGTTCGCGCAGCTGGCCATCGCCGCCCGCATCGGCCCGGACCGCTACCGCAACACAGGCCTGTACGACGAGCCCGGCACCGTCATGCTCACCGTCTCGGGCGCCGTCGGGCGCCCCATGGTGATCGAGGTCCCCACAGGTGTACCGCTGCGGTACGTCCTCCAGCTGGCCGGCGCCCCGCCGATGCCGCAGGGCGTGCTGACCGGCGGCTATCACGGCAAGTGGCTGGACGCGGCGACGGTCAACGAGGCGATCGTCTCGCGCGACTCCCTGGCCGCGGTGGGCGGTGCGCTCGGCGCCGGCGCCATCCTCCCGATCACCCAGCAGACATGCCCCCTGGGCGAGTCGCTGCGGGTGGCACAGTGGCTGGCCGAGGAGAGCGCGGGACAGTGCGGTCCCTGCTACCTGGGTCTGCCCGCCGCGGCACGCGGCCTGGAGGACATCCTCAACGGCGGCGGCCCGGCGGCCCTCGAGGCCGTGAAGCAGGTCGCCAAGTCCGTGAAGCGGCGCGGCGCCTGCTCCCACCCGGACGGCTCGGCGATGTTCATCGAGTCGACCCTCAAGGCCTTCACCGACGACCTGGCCGCGCATGTCCTCGGGAACGGCTGCGGAAGGCCCGTGGAGGGCGTTCTGCCGCTCTTCGAGGGCGGCCAGCTGCCCACGGGCATCCTGGGCGGCCAGGGCGAACAGGAGACGGGTCCCAGCCGCCAGAAGATCTACGTCGACTGGACGCTGTGCCGCGGGCACGGCCTGTGCGCCGACATCCTCCCCGAGGTCTTCGAACTGGGCGCCGACGGCTTCCCCACCGTCGCGCAGGCCGCGGTGCCCCGGTACGCCGAGGCGAAGGCCCTGCGTGCGGTGCGCCGCTGCCCGGCGCTCGCCCTGCGCCTCGAGGAGGACACCAGGTCCTCCGCGCCGGCGCGGAACAACCTGCCGGTCCTCTCCCAGGGGCGCGGTCGCCGCGCTCTCGGCAGCGGCCGCTGACCACGAAGAAGCGGGCCACCGGAAACGGTGGCCCGCCTTCGACACGTTCCGCGAGGGCCGCCGGACAACGAAGAAGCGGACCACCCTGATCGGGTGGCCCGCTTTCAACGTCTGTGGAGCTAAGGAGAATTGAACTCCTGACCTCCTGCATGCCATGCAGGCGCTCTACCAACTGAGCTATAGCCCCTTGTGGCAACGCGGCGAGGCCGCGTATTCACCGTGTCGCCCGGTTTCCCCGGCGGCGACGCCAACATTACACGGTCCCCCTGGTGCACCACCAAATCGTTTCCCGTCTGTACCGATTTGGGCGTAGATGTTTCATTTAAGGCATCTTCCATCGGGCGACTTCCGGAGGCGGAGCCGGGGATTCAGGAGGCGCAGTCGGGTCTGCCGGGACGGGATCGGGAGGCCGACACTCCGGGTCGCCACGTGACCCCTGGCGGGCCTTACCGGCCTCGCGGCGGCCCGTTGGCCGCGAGCAGCGTGAACGCCGCTCCTGAGCGGCCGTGAAGCGCGCGGTGACGGCTTCGCCCGTCGCTCCGGTACCCGCCACGGCGCGGACCTCGCCGACGGGCAGGCAGGAACTGCACCGAAACGGCGCCCGGTTGCGTGGCACCCCGGCCGGACTCGGGGTCAAGCAGTGGCGAACGAGTAGAACCGCTTCAAGGTGCAGTGCTCGTCGAGGAGCCGTCCGTAGATCGGCTCGCCCTCCAGCTCGCGGTACGTCTCGATCGGGTCGCCTTTTATGATCAGCGCCCGCGCGCACTCCTCACACCAGTACTGGTAGTCGTGGTTGACCGGCTCCATGTCGCGGACGATCGGCGTACCACTGCCGCACCAATCGCATTTCCGCCTGTGCGCACCCATCAATCAGCTCCAGCTGTGGCCGCAGGCCGTGCACACGTAGGAGATTCCACCGTTGTCGCCGAGGACCTGGGCAACGTGGACCGATCCGCAGGAAGGGCAGTCGAGGAGGGTGGCTTGCTTCCGGTTCAGTGCCACTTCGAGGAGATCGTCGACCTCCTCGAGGATGCTGGCAGGCATCGCTTCTCCCTCCCGTCGGGCCGCGCCCCCTTCCGGCCGTTTGATTCTGCCACGGCCGGAGCAATACGGTCAGCGACGCCTTCGTACCAGTCCGGACACAGCACCCAGCACAGCTGTCGCGGCCAGCGCATACGTGCACGCCAGGAGCGCGTCCTCAGAGGTATACGCCCCGAGGGCCCCAAGTGACTCAAGCCGGTTCAAGAAGAGTGTGCCGAAGACCACGACTCCCGTGAACCGGCCGAGCCGGGCCACGGTCACGAGCAGTCCGCCGGGGATCAGGGCGCGTTGCCAGGAGGACGGGCCGACCGCCGCGCCAAGTCGGACATACCGGCACCCTGGACGAGCCGGAGGCGGTCGAGTCGCCGACCCCGGGCGGGTCCGCAGGCCGCAGGGTGGCCGCGCGCCGGCGATCAGCTGTACGGCGTACGCCACCAACTGCGCCCGCCGCGGCCTCTTCTTCACACCGGAGGCCCTCAACTCGGGCATGGGCAAGGCGCTGTGGACGCTGTTCACGGTGCCTGAGCCGGACTGTCCCCGCGGCTTCCCCGAGTACGAACTCCCGGTGATGGTGGCGGCCATGGCTTCGGCTTCGGCTTCGGCTTCGGCTTCGGCTTCGGCTTCGGCTTCGGCGGCAATGAAAAAATCCCGCTCCCTGACGGGAACGGGATCCTTCATCACTGATCTTCGACAACTCGACAGAGAGTCGATCTGTGGAGCTAAGGAGAATTGAACTCCTGACCTCCTGCATGCCATGCAGGCGCTCTACCAACTGAGCTATAGCCCCTTGTGTTCTTCCCGCCCTGCGGGCCGAACAAGAAGAACTTTAGCCTGCGACCAGCCGGAAAGTGAAATCCGGTCCCGCCGGTCCCGCGGGACCGGACGAGGGCCGTCCGGCACCGCTCAGTCGTCGTCGCCGAGCACCGGCTCCGGCAGTGTGCCGGCGTTGTGCTCCAGGAGCCGCCAGCCGCGGGCGCCTTCACCGAGGACGGACCAGCAGCAGTTGGAAAGGCCTCCGAGGCTCTCCCAGTGCTGGGACTCCAGGCCGAGCAGGCGGCCGATGGTGGTGCGGATCGTGCCGCCGTGGCTGACGACGACGAGGGTGCCGTCGTCGGGGAGCTTCTCCGCGTGCCGCAGCACCACGGGTGCGGCGCGGTCGGCGACCTCGGTCTCCAGCTCGCCCCCACCGCGGCGTACCGGCTCGCCGCGCTTCCACGCGGCGTACTCGTCGCCGTGGCGGGCGATGATCTCCTCGTGCGTCAGCCCCTGCCAGACGCCCGCGTAGGTCTCGCGCAGGCCCTCGTCGTGGGTGATGTCGAGGCCGGTGAGCTCGGCCAGCTCGGCGGCCGTGGCGGCGGCGCGCTTGAGGTCCGAGGCGACGATGGCGTCGGGCTTGAGCGAGGCGAGCAGCCGGGCGGCGCGACGGGCCTGCCCGATGCCCGTCTCGGTCAGCTCGACATCGGTGGAGCCCTGGAAGCGGCGGTCCACGTTCCAGGAGGTCTGGCCGTGCCGCCACAGGATGACGCGGCGGCCCCGGCCCGGCTTCCCGCCGTCCTTCACGCCCGCCTTGTTCCCGGCCCCGGCGCTCACCGCAGCTCCCCCAGTTCGGCGGAGTCCTCCTCGGCCTGGAGCTTGGCGTGCTCGGCGCCCTTGCCGCGGGTCGCCTTGGCCTCTTCGGGCAGGTCCAGCTCCGGGCAGTCCTTCCACAGTCGCTCGAGGGCGTAGAAGACGCGCTCCTCGCTGTGCTGGACGTGCACCACGATGTCGATGTAGTCGAGGAGCACCCAGCGCGCCTCGCGGTCGCCCTCGCGGCGTACCGGCTTGACGCCGAGCTCCTTGCCCAGCCGCTCCTCGATCTCGTCGACGATCGACTTGACCTGGCGGTCGTTGGGCGCGGACGCCAGCAGGAAGGCGTCGGTGATGGAGAGCACGTCGCTGACGTCGTAGGCGATGATGTCGTGCGCGAGCTTGTCGGCGGCCGCCTGTGCGGCGGTCTTGATGAGCTCGATGGAGCGGTCCGTGGCGGTCACTACGCGGCTTTCC
The DNA here is from genome assembly GCF_053599975.1 of Streptomyces sp. NPDC005141. NCBI lineage: Bacteria > Bacillati > Actinomycetota > Actinomycetes > Kitasatosporales > Streptomycetaceae > Streptomyces > Streptomyces sp. NPDC005141. The sequence continues at coordinate 81,896 of NZ_JBSFYW010000022.1, forward strand.
GTCGGCGGTCAGTAATGACTCAAGGGTCTCACGGACCGCCGAGGACACCCCACGCGTTTCGACGATCACGCCCCGGGATGCCCCGGGGCGTGATGCCGGTCACCCCTTGGGAGTGCTGCTGACCTCGTAGTCCTGACCGAGGACGACGGACACGTCCGCGTTGGTGGTGACCGTGCCCTTCTTGACCGCGCTGGTGGGCAGACCCAGGGTCTTGGCGACCTCGACGGCGTCGTCCTTCTTGGCCGCGTCGCGGTAGGTGATCTGCGACACGCTCTGCGCGGCGCCGGCGGTGCCGGAGTCCAGATAGGTGTAGCCGCCGTTGACCAGGACGACACGGGCCTGGCTCGCGGCCGCCTTGTCGCCGGTGGCGTTCTTGATGCCCACGCGGACCGCGGCGCCGGCCTCGGGGCTCTTCGCCGTACCGCCCAGGACGTCCTTGATCACGCTGTCGGAGGCGCTCTCGCTCAGGGTGCCGTCCTGCTGCACGGGCAGCAGCGCGGTCTTGTAGTCGCCGCCCTTGGCGAGATCGGCGAGCTGGGCGAGGAAGGCGCCGAGGTCCTGGTCGGTCAGGGACGGGTCGAGGATCTGCGCCAGGGTCTGCACGGTGGTGGTCGCGGCCTGCTTGTCCGAGGACAGTTTGCGCATCACCCCCTGCATGACCTGCCCGAACCGCTCCAGCTGTGCGTTCTGTGCCTCGCCGGAGGCCCGATAGGTGGCGTAGGCGACGGCCATCTTGCCGCTGAGGGTCTGGTCCTCGCCCTTCTTGACGAGCGGGGCCCCGCCCTTCTTCTTGGAGCCGGGGTCCGGCACGTCGGCGTTGGTGGTGATGTCGATGTTGCCGACGAGCTCGACGAGGTTGTTCAGGTAGGGGGTGTCGAGCCGCCAGGTGCCCTGGATGCTGGTACCGAGCACGGTGTCGATCGCGTCCCGCGTCCCGGACGATCCGTCGTCGTCGACGGACTTGGCGAGCGTGGTCGTCGATCCGTCGTCGTCCGTCAGGGCAAGGGAGTTGGGCAGCAGGACGGTGGTGCCCTGCTTGGTGGTGGTGTTGTCGACGAGCAGGGCCGTGGAGGTGCCGCTGCCCTTGGTGTTGTGCAGGTGGACGACGATCACGTCGCGCTTCTGGGCGGTCACGGCCGTCGTGGTCCCCGGCTTGCTGTCCGAGGCCGTGCCGGGGAGCTTGCCCGCGTACCAGAGGTAGCCGGCGCCACCGACCGCGACCAGGGCGACGACCACGACCAGGGAGACGACCCGGCTGCGGGCGCGGCGCTTGGCCTCCTCGCGTCGCTCGGTGCGGTTCTCGGTGAACTTCAGCCAGTCGATGACGTCTTCGGACTCGGCTTCCTGCTCCTCGACGAAGGCGAACTGTTCGGTGCGGTAGTCCCGGTCGGCCCGTGGGGCACCGTCCTCCGCCGGCCCGGCCTGCTGCGGGATGTAGGCGGTCTGCTCGGCGGCCCGGGGCTGCTGCCCGGTACTCGCGGCGCCCGCCGTGCCGGGGTTCTGCTCATAGGGGTCGTACGACGTCGAGGTGCTCCCGCCGGCTCCGGGCGCACCGGTGCCGAACGCGTCGAAGCGGTCGTACGAGGGCGCGGACGGCTGCTGGCCGGTGTCATAGGACGACACCGTTTGGTGCTGACCGGTGTCATACGGCGACACAGGCTGCTGTCGGCCCGTGTCATAGGGCTGGACGGGTTCCTGGCGGCCCGTCGCATAGGGGTCGTAGCCGTAGCCCTGTTGCTGGGCGTCGTAGCCGTCGTACCCCTGCGCAGGCTGCTGCGGCACCTGTCGGTACACAGGCTGCCCGAATTCGTCGTAGCCGACGAGTTCGTACTGGTCGCCGCCCGCGTATCCGTCGTATCGGTCGTTCACCGGTGCCCCTCTCGGCTCACTAGCCGCGGTACAGCTCACGCTTGTCGATGTAGCGCACCACACCGTCCGGAACCAGGTACCAGACGGGGTCGCCCTTGGCGACCCTCGCACGGCAGTCTGTGGACGAGATGGCGAGCGCGGGAACCTCGACGAGCGAGACACCGCCCTCCGGGAGCCCCGGGTCGGTCAGGGTGTGACCGGGCCGGGTGACCCCGATGAAGTGCGCGAGGGAGAACAGTTCTTCGGTGTAGCGCCAGGTGAGGATCTGGCCGAGCGCGTCGGCGCCGGTGATGAAGAAGAGGTCCGCGTCCGGATTGAGCGCGCGCAGGTCGCGCAGCGTGTCCGTCGTGTAGGTCGGGCCGCCGCGGTCGATGTCGATCCGGCTGACCGAGAACTGCGGGTTCTCGGCGGTCGCGATGACCGTCATCAGGTAGCGGTCCTCGGCCGGGGTGACCTTGCGGTCGGTCTTCTGCCACGGCTGCCCGGTCGGCACGAACACCACCTCGTCGAGGTGGAACTGCGCGGCGACCTCACTGGCCGCGACCAGGTGCCCGTGGTGGATCGGGTCGAAGGTGCCGCCCATGACGCCGAGGCGGCGCTTGCCCGGATTCGAGGGGCCGTTGCCGGGGCCGACCGTCAGGCGCTTCGCCGTGCCGCCGGCCGTGTCGCTCGCACGGCCCGTGGCGGCGCCGACGGCGCCGCTCTCCGTGTCACTCGCCGGACCGGTAGGCATGTCCTGCTCTCCCATGCGTGCAGACCCTACCGGCCCGGCCGAGGAGCTCCGGCCGACAGGGGCCCGGAGCGGGCCCGGTGGGGCTCAGCGGTCCCGGTTGAAGCGCGTGGTGATCCACAGCAGCAGAAGCAGGATGAACAGGGCCCCACCGCCGGTCAGGTACGGGCTGAGGCTTTCGTGGTTGCCGCCGTTCTCGCCCTCGGCGGCGACGGTGACCAACTGTGCGGCGGTGCTCTGGAAGCTCATCTCGGCAGGACCTATCCGGTGTGGGCGGCATAAGGACGTCGGCCCATCGTATGCGGGCGCCTCGGCCGCGAACACGCCGACTCCGCCGTTCGGGAAGCCGGTTGCCGCGACCGCCTCGCCGCCCGATGGCCGCTTCTGCCGATGCCGCCTCAGTTGTCGCGCTTGTAGCCGCGCAGCAGGAACCAGGCGCCCAGGACCGCGCCGATGATCATGACAATCAGTACGACGCGGAGCAGATTGCCCGGGCCCTGCTTGTCTGCCGCGTTCGCGGCTTCCGTGAGCCAGGCGGCTGCGGAGATGTGCTCCATGGCGTACGACTCCTTCTCTGTACTGCCCGTCAACGGTATCTCCGCCTAGGCTGGACCCTGCCTTGGGGGCACATAGGGCACTCAAACGCACATGGGGGAACACATGTCCGACGACGACCACGAGCAGAACGGGCACGAGCAGGTGCCGAGCAGGCGGCGCAGGCGCTTCGAGGGGATCTCCTCGCGGACCTACGAACACCCGGCGGACCGCTCGGCCCTGGTGGCCCTGCGCAAGCTCAGCGGCTTCGACACGGTCTTCAAGGCGCTGAGCGGCCTGCTGCCCGAGCGCAGCCTGCGGCTGCTCTTCCTGTCCGACTCGGTGCGCGTCTCGGACGCCCAGTTCGCGCACCTCAACGACATGCTGCGGGACGCCTGTTACATCCTGGACCTGGAGAAGGTCCCGCCGATGTACGTGAACCAGGACCCGCAGCCGAACGCGATGTGCATCGGTCTGGACGATCCGATCATCGTGGTGACGACCGGGCTCGTCGAGCTGCTGGACGAGGAGGAGATGCGGGCGGTCGTCGGCCACGAGGTCGGCCACGCGCTGTCCGGTCACGCCGTCTACCGCACGATCCTGCTGTTCCTCACCAGCCTCGCGGTCCGGGTCGCCTGGATCCCGCTGGGGAACCTCGCGATCATGGCGATCGTGACCGCGCTGCGCGAGTGGTTCCGCAAGTCGGAACTGTCCGCGGACCGCGCCGGACTCCTGGTCGGCCAGGACCTGCGGTCCTCGATGCGCGGCCTGATGAAGATCGCGGGCGGCAACCACCTGCACGAGATGAACGTGGACGCGTTCCTCGCGCAGGCCGAGGAGTACGAGTCGGCGGGCGACCTGCGCGACTCCGTGCTCAAGATCCTCAATGTGCTGCCGCGCACGCACCCCTTCACCGCGGTCCGCGCGGCCGAGCTGAAGAAGTGGTCGGAGTCCCGCGACTACCAGCGGATCATGGACGGCCACTACCCGCGGCGCGACGCGGACAAGGACACCTCGGTGTCGGACTCCTTCCGGCAGTCGGCGGCCAGCTATGCCGACGACATGAAGAACTCCAAGGACCCCCTGATGAAGCTGGTCAGCGACATCGCGGGCGGTGCGGGCGACCTCGGGGGCCGGGTGCGGCGCGGCTTCGGTGGCTTCGGGTCCGGCGCGCCCAAGGACGCCGGTGCCGAGGAGGCGCCGCGTGAGGATGGTTCCGACGGCGAGGACACCGACGGCCGCCGCGGCTGATCACCCGCCGGGTGCCGCCGCCCTGACCTCGCGGCGTCACCCGGCAGTCCGTCCGTCTGTCCGGCAGTCCGCCTGTCCGGCAGTCCGGCAGTCCGGCTACACCTTCGGCTGCGCGCTCTTGGCCAGCGAACCGCAGAGGGCCGTCGCGCTGCCGGTGGCGTACGGGTCGGTGCCCGCCGGGCCGCCCGCCTTGGCCGTCTGGCCCGCGAGCAGCGGCCGGAACCGGCTCACCGAGTCCTCGGAGCAGGCGAGCGGGCCGGCCTGGACGTACGACACCGCCAGCTCGGCCTGGTGCATACGCAGGTCGTCGCGGTCGAAGCGGAAGTGCAGCTCGCGCCGGACCGTGAACAGTGACGCCTTGGTTTCGGCGTTCGCGCCGGCCGGCTTCAGCGCGTAGACGAAGGTGTGGTCGGCGATGACCTCCAGGGTGTTCGCGTCGAACTCGGCGGCCTGGAGGGTGCCCTGCACCCGGATCTTCTTGTCGGCGAGCTGCGCCCGGGTCGCGTCGAAGCGGACCAGCCAGCCGGTCGGCGCGTGCCGTCCGTCGGCGATGGGGTGCTCGAAGCTCTGGTCGAACTGGTCGAGCTGCTGCGGGTCGAGCAGGACCCGTACGGGCCGGGTGGCGCCTCCGGTCAGGACGCTCGGGTCGAGGGACGACTCGACGAGGTAGTCCTTGGCGGTGGTCAGAGCGGTCACGACCTGGCTGTCGGAGAAGTGCGCGGTGCGCCGCGAGGCGGGCATCGTGACGCCGTCGGCACCTATGCGGAACTGGGCGGCCGGGCTGTCGGCGTACAGCTCGTCGGTGCTCTTGGCTCCGGGCACGGCGGTCTGCGGTGCCAGCGGGATCACCGTCATCCGCAGCGGTTCGGCCGGCTGGGTGGCGGGGGTCTGGTAGGGGTGGCGTACGCCCATGTAGATCGCGGTGCCGAAGGCGACGGCGATCAGCAGGACGAGGATCAGCGCCTGCCGGGACAGCCCGCGCTGGAGGGGTGGGCGGCGGCGTACGGCCGGGCTGTGGTCGGCCATGCGTTCCTGGGCGGAGAACTCCTGAAGACGGGCAGCACGGACGAACGACTCGTCGAAGACGACGGATCGGTACTCGTCCTCTCCACCAGTGGGAGCGCCCTCGGGTGTCCCCTCAGGTGGGTCTCCAGGCCCGCCCATACATTCAGAGTAGGTCGCCGGGAGCCCCGGTAAACGCTGTGGTACGCGACAAGTTCTGACAGGTTCTCACCAGGATGGTCACGCTGTTCGAGGGATCGTCCACGCCTCGACGGGCGGACCGCCCTCAGGGCGTCCGGGGCACCGCGGACACGGCCGGCTGGGAGTAGTCGGCCGAGGCCGAGGGGCCGGTGCCGGTGACCTTCTCCCGGCCCTGTTCGAGGCCGGAGGAGGCGGGCGAGGGGACCTGCTCCTGACGGCCGCCCGAGGAGGTGCCCCGGTAGACCGCGGTGAAGGCGAGGGCGACCATGCCGACGCCCATGACGAGGGCGAGGATCCAGGCGACGGGGCGGTGCCAGCGGGTCTGCTTGCCGTAGGGCCGGCCGTACATTCCCGGGACGCCGTAGCGACCTTCCAGGACCTCGGTGTCGTCCGGATCGTCCAGGTCGGGGTCGTGGCCGAAATCGCCGTGGTCGTCGGGGCCGAAGCCGTCCTCGTAGCGCTCGTCGTCACCACGGGCCCCGCGGGTGCGTGCCCGGCGCGCCTCGGCCTCGGAGGCCTCCGCGCGAGCCTGGGCCGCGGCGAGCAGTCGCTCCACGGCGGTCGGTTCGTGAATCACCGCCGCCCGTACGAAGTCCTCGTCGAAGACCACGGAGGCGAACTCTTCGTCCGCACCCCCGCGGTCGCGGTCGTCGTCGGGCTCCCAGCCGTCAGGGAACGGCGTGCCCCCCACGTCCTCCGGCACGGATCCAGAGTAGACCTGGGGGGTCATTTTGGGCAGACGGTACGGAAATTCATCCACCTGACGAGACGCGCCTCGCGCGGATCGCGGGCCGTGAACCGCGGACCGCACGCCCCGGCGCCCGGCACGATGCCACCCGTGCGCCCCGCGCACGCCCCTCGTACGCCCGCCGCGCGTCCGGCGTCCGGCATCCGGCGGAAAGCGGCCCCTTCCGCGAAGCCGCCTCTTTCACCCGCCCTGCCCCGCGTGGCCCCAGGCGGCCCCGCGTCGGCCCGTCTGGGCCCCCGTCCGGCTCGACGGGGCCGGGGAACGTAACCGGCGCACCCTCCGCGCACGGCTCAAGGGCGCCCGTACGGCCCCACAGGCTCGTCTCCGGCCTTTCGGGGGCTCCTGGCCTCCGGGAGTCACAGCTCGCCCTACGCGCGGCTCCGCGCGTACGTGACAGGCCGCAGACCCGCCCCGCGGTCCCTCGGCCCGTCACCCTAGGACCGCAGCCCGCAGCCCAGTGGACGCAGCCCGTGGCCCCTACCGCTGTCTCAGCGCCGGATGTGGCCGTCGCCCGTGACGATGTACTTCGTGCTCGTCAGCTCCGGCAGCCCCATCGGGCCCCGGGCGTGCAGCTTCTGGGTGGAGATGCCGATCTCGGCGCCGAAGCCGAACTGGCCGCCGTCGGTGAAGCGGGTCGAGGCGTTCACCGCGACCGTCGTGGAGTCGACCAGTTGGGTGAAGCGGCGGGCGGCCTGCTGCGAGGTGGTCACGATGGCCTCGGTGTGGCCGGAACTCCACAGCCGGATGTGCGCCACGGCCTTGTCCAGCGAGTCCACGACGGCCGCCGCGATGTCGTAGGAGAGGTACTCGGTGTCCCAGTCCTCCGCCGTGGCCTCCACGACGGTGGCCTTGGAGTCCTTGGCGTAGGCGAGGACGCGCTCGTCGGCGTGCACGGTGACCCCGGCGTCCGCGAGGGCGTCCAGGGCGCGCGGCAGGAAGTCGGCGGCGATGTCCTGGTGGACCAGGAGGGTCTCGGCGGAGTTGCAGACGCTGGGCCGCTGGGCCTTGGAGTTGATCAGGATGTCGATCGCCATGTCGAGGTCGGCGTTCGCGTCGACGTACACATGGCAGTTGCCGGTGCCGGTCTCGATGACCGGGACGGTGGACTCCTGGACGACCGTGCGGATCAGGGACGCGCCGCCGCGCGGGATGAGGACGTCGACCAGACCACGGGCGCGCATCAGCTCGCGCACCGACTCCCGGCCCTCGCCCGGTACGAGCTGGACGGCGTCGGCGGGCAGTCCGGCACCGCCCACGGCGTCGCGCAGGACCCGGACGAGGGCCGTGTTCGACTCGTAGGCGGAGGACGAGCCGCGCAGCAGGACCGCGTTGCCGGACTTCAGGCACAGGGCGGCCGCGTCGACGGTCACATTCGGGCGGGCCTCGTAGATGATGCCGACGACACCGAGCGGGACGCGGACCTGGCGCAGGTCGATGCCGTTCGGGAGGGTCGAGCCCCGGACGACCTCGCCGACCGGGTCCGGCAGCGCCACGACGTCGCGGACGTCGGCGGCGATCGCGCGCACGCGCTCGGGGGTGAGCGTGAGCCGGTCGATGACGGTCTCGCTGGTCCCGGCCTCACGGGCCTTCGCGATGTCCTTGGCGTTGGCGGCGACGATCTCGCTCGTACGGACTTCCAGCGCGTCCGCGATCGCGAGCAGCGCGTCGTCCTTCTCGGCCCGCGGCAGGGGCGCCAGGTCGGCGGCGGCTGACTTCGCGCGGTAGGCGGCCTGGGCGACCGGGGACATGGAGTCGTACGGCGAGAGCGTGGTCATGAGGGAAGGGTAGTGCGCCCGGTGGACCCGTCCAGCGGTTGTCCCAAACGACGAGACGGGCTCAAAACGGGTGAACTCCCACGGGGGTCGCGGGCAGCGGTCCGTACCCCTCCGCGATCCGCTGGTGGTACGTCTCGCGGTCGATGACCTCCAGGCCGACGATCTCCCAGGGCGGGAGTTTGGCGGTCTGGCGGTGCTCGCCCCACAGGCGCAGCGCGACGGCCGCCGCGTCGTGCAGGTCGCGGGCCTCCTCCCAGTAGCGGATCTCCGCGTGGTCGTTGGCGTACCGGCTGGTCAGCAGAAAAGGGTGGTCGTGGGCGAGCTGTTCGAGAGCGCGCCTGACCTCGGTCAGCGGGGCCTCGCCGCCCGACACGCTCAGCGTGACGTGCCACAGCCGGGGCTGGTCGGCCGGCCGCTCGCCCTCGTAGGTGTCGCCGGCCGCGACACTCGTCAGAGCGCGTTCCTCGCCCACCGCGCGGGAGGCGGGACCACCGCGGGACGCCGCCGCCCCAGGGCGTACTCGTCTCACGACGGCCTCCTTTACCCAATGGTCGTACCGGATCCCGGACTCTCCCTGCCACAAAGTTGAGCAGGTGAGAAGCCGCCGTGTGGCGGTTTTACGGAACGTCCCCCGGTGGGGGCGGGGGAATCAGCCGTTTACGGGTGTAGTGGACAGCTGTTTCAGGGATGCCACTGGGGCTCCGGAGGCGGCGTCCGGCGGATGAGGTCCCCGTGGCGTCCGGAGAGCGGGACGCGCGTCTCACGGACGCGGCCGGGGAGCGCGCCGGAGCGCGAACTTCACGGGTTCAGCAGGACGAGGTCGTCGCGGTGCACGACCTCGCGCTCGTACGCGGGGCCCAGTTCACGCGCCAGCTCCCGGGTGGAGCGGCCGATCAGCTGGGGGATCTCCTTGGCGTCGAAGTTGACCAGTCCTCGTGCGACGGCACGGCCCGTGCTGTCGCGCAGCTCGACCGGGTCGCCCGCGGTGAACTCGCCCTCGACGGCCGCGATGCCCGCGGGCAGCAGTGACGTGCGCCGCTGGACGACCGCGCGCACGGCTCCGTCGTCCAGGGTCAGCGCGCCCTGCGGGGTGGAGGCGTGCTGGAGCCACAGCAGCCGGTCGGCGGACCGCTTGCCGGTGGCGTGGAAGTAGGTGCCCGTGTCCCGGGCCGCGAGGGCGTCGGCGGCGTGGATCGCGCTGGTCAGCACCACCGGGATGCCGGCCGCGGCGGCGATCCTGGCCGCCTCGACCTTGGTGACCATGCCACCGGTGCCGACGCCTGCCTTGCCCGTGCTGCCGATCTCGATACCGGCGAGGTCCGAGGGCGCCCGTACCTGCGCGATCCGCGAGGTGCCGGGCTTGCTGGGGTCGCCGTCGTAGACCCCGTCCACGTCGGAGAGCAGGACGAGCAGATCGGCGCGTACGAGATGGGCGACGAGGGCGGCGAGACGGTCGTTGTCGCCGAAGCGGATCTCGTCCGTGGCCACCGTGTCGTTCTCGTTGACGACCGGCAGGGCGCCCATCGCGAGGAGCTTGTCGAGGGTACGTGAGGCGTTGCGGTGGTGGGCGCGCCGGCTGGTGTCGTCGGAGGTGAGGAGCACCTGTCCCACGCGGATGCCGTAGCGGGCGAAGGAGGCGGTGTAGCGGGCCATCAGGAGGCCCTGGCCGACACTCGCGGCGGCCTGCTGGCGGGCGAGGTCCTTGGGGCGACGGCGCAGCCCGAGCGGCGCGAGCCCGGCGGCGATGGCACCGGACGAGACGAGGACGATCTCCCTCTCGCCTCCGCTGCGGGCCTTGGCGAGGACGTCCACGAGGGCGTCGACCCGGTCCGCGTCGAGGCCGCCCGAGGCGGTGGTGAGCGACGAGGAGCCCACCTTGACGACGATCCTGTGGGCCTCGGAAACGCCCGCTCGCTCCGCTTTCCCTGCCGCTGACACGCGATTCCCCAATGTTCCGACGAGCCCGGTGTGTGCAATCTACGCGAGCGGTGGCTTCGGGTGACTCCCCGTTTCGACGGGCGGACGACCCGGGTACGACCGCGGTTCCCGTAGGACTGCGACCGGGGTTCGTGTGTGGTCGAGCCCACTCCCGAAAGCGCCCGCTCAAGGCCCGCGGACAGAGTCTGCGGGCAATATGTGCGCTATGCAGTGATTGTCCCCACGGAAGATTGTTAGCCGGGTCTTCAGGTCATACGGTGAGTCTTCGGCCTCCGTTGGTGACAACCCGGCCGCACCTGATTCCCATCCGCTGCATCCCCCTCGCAGGAGCCCAGCCCGTGCCTTCCGCAGGCCTCGCCCCCCGCCGCATCGTGCAGCTCTCCGCGCTGTTCGCGATGCTCGCCTTCTTCACGGCCCAGATCGCCTCCGCGCTGCTGCCGAACGTCCAGGTGTTCGTCGCCGCCAGCGCGGCGGGACTCCTTCTGGACCTGTATCTGCAGTATCGCGACCCCGGTCTGATCTCGGTTCTCGGAAAGGTGCGCTTCGACGTCACGGTCCGCCAGCTGCTGCGCGACATGCTGGTCCTGGTGGGGCTGTTGCGGATCGACGGCATCAACCCGACGCACGAGCAGGCACCCCTGCTGGTCGGGATATGCCTCTTCTACGCACTGCACTTCTCCTGCCACGCCGTCTCGGTCCTGGTGCGCCGCACCCGCACACTGCCGATCGTCACCCGGAACATCGACGCGTCCACGCTGCGTCTGACCGCCGCGCCGCCGCGCATCCTGGCCCGTCGCCAGGGCCACCGGCTGCTGACCTTCTCCCTCCCCGCGACGGCCGGTCTGCTGGTCACCGCCGCCACCACGAACGCTCTCTGGGGCGCCGTGGGCGAGGGCATCGCCATCGCGCTGGCCCTCGGCGGCACCGTCTACCTCGGCACCTGGCTGCTTTCCAAGAAGCGCGCCAGGACCGAGGCGAAGGTCATGGAGTGGGTCGACGAGTGGCTGGCGGACTACCAGCCGACGGTGGCCATGTACTTCTCGGGCGGCAGCTCGTCCGCGTACCAGGCGAACATGTGGCTCTCCACGCTCTCGCAGATCGACGCCAAGCCGCTGATCGTGCTGCGTGAGCGCTTCATGGTGCAGAAGATCGACGCGACCGACGTCCCGATCATCTGCTTCCCGAAGGTCTCCACGATGTTCTCGCTGGAGAACTCGACGCTGAAGATGATGCTCCACCCGGCCAACGCCGCGAAGACCTCGCAGGTGCTGCGCATCCCCACGATCAAGCACGCCTTCATCAACCACGGCGAGAGCGACAAGCTCTCCTCCTGCAACCCGTACGCGAAGGCGTACGACGAGGTGTGGGTCGCCGGTCCCGCCGCCCGTGAGCGGTACGCGCTCGCCGAGGTCGGCGTCGAGGACAAGAACATCGTCGAGGTCGGCCGGCCGCAGCTGACGCCGATACGCCTCTACTCGGGCCCGCCGACGGGCACGCACACGACCGTCCTGTACGCCCCCACCTGGGAGGGCTGGGACGGCAACCCGGGCAACACGTCCGTGGTCCTGGCCGGCGAGAACATAGTGCGCCACCTGCTCGCCGACGAAGGTGTGCGCCTGCTGTACAAGCCGCACCCGATGACCGGCTCCGTCGACCCGCGCGCGGGCCGGGCCAACGAGCGCATCATGGCGATGATCCGCGAGGCCAACACCCGGCGCTCCGGCGCCCGTCCCGGCTCGGAGGCCGCGGCCGAACTGGCCCGCCGCACGGCCGAGCTGGACACGCTGACCTCGACCGCCTTCCGTGCCAGCGCGGACGAGATGGAGCGGATGCTGCTGCAGGGCGCGCCGCGGGGTGACCGCGAGGCGGAGATCGCCCGGGCGACGACGGCATGGGAGTCCGCGTTCTGGGCGTCCTTCCCGGAGTGGGAGCACCAGATCATCACGGACGCGCGTCCGGCGATCTTCGCCTGCTTCAACCGGGCCGACCTGCTGATCAGCGACGTCTCGTCGGTCGTGTCGGACTGGCTGTCCAGCGAGAAGCCCTATGCGGTCGCGAACACCTCGGGCCTGCCGGAGGCGGCCTTCCGCGCCGGGTTCCCCACGGTGTCCGCGGGCGCGATCCTCACGCCCGCCGCGGACGGCGTCCCGGCCCTCCTGGACGCGGTCCGCCACCCGGAGCGCGACAAGTTCACGGCGGCCCGCGCCGAGCTCAAGGAACATCTGCTGGGCCCCTCCGACCCGCCGTCCCTGGCCCGCTTCGACGCGGCGATCACGGTCCTGTGCACGAAGGCGGACGAGCGGCGGGTGCGGATGAACTCCCGCCTCGCCGCGGAGATCCCCTCGCAGCGCGGGGCGGCCGAGGAGACGGCCCACGAGTCCGATCAGGGACTGGGCCCGGAGCCGGACTCGGACTCGGAGGACAGCGGGGCCGAGGACTCGGTCAACGCGTAGCACCCTGGCCGCCTCGCCGGCGGCCGGACAGAACCCCAGGGGCCGGATCCACGCGATCCGGCCCCTGGGGTTCTTCCACGCGGCCGTCGACACCGTCCGCGGAGACCGGCCCGTCGCTTGCGGCCCCGCGCCGGACGGCCGCACAGGCAGGTGCGGGCCGACCTCCGGAGAGATCGGACGGCCGCAGAGCAGTGCGGGCCCGGCCTCCGGAGAGGTCGGGCCCGCACTATTGGGGTTCCTGCTGGCTAGAACGGCTCGAAGTCGTCGAACTCCTGCTGCGACTCGTCCCGCTCGGCCTGCTGGTCACGGCGGCGCTGGGCGGAGGGGCGCGGAGCCTCGAAGCGGTGGTCCTCGCCACGGCGGCCCAGCATCTCCGCACCGGCCATGACGGTGGGCTCCCAGTCGAAGACGACCGCGTTCTCCTCGGGGCCGATGGCGACGCCGTCGCCGGAGCGGGCGCCCGCCTTCATCAGCTTCTCCTCGACACCGAGGCGGGCGAGCCGGTCGGCGAGGTAGCCGACGGCCTCGTCGTTGCTGAAGTCGGTCTGGCGCACCCAGCGCTCGGGCTTCTCGCCGCGCACGCGGAAGAGGCCGTCCTCCTCCTGCGCCACGGTGAAGCCGGCGTCGTCGACCGCCTTCGGACGGATGACGATGCGGGTCGCCTCCTCCTTGGGCTTCGCGGCCCGCGACTGCGCGACCATCTCGGCGAGCGCGAAGGACAGTTCCTTCAGGCCCATGTGGGCGACCGCGGACACCTCGAAGACGCGGTAGCCGCGCCCCTCCAGGTCCGGGCGGACCATCTCAGCGAGGTCCTTGCCGTCCGGCACGTCGATCTTGTTGAGGACGACCATGCGCGGACGGTTGTCCAGACCGCCGTACTGCTTCAGCTCCTCCTCGATGATGTCGAGGTCGGAGACCGGGTCGCGCTCGGACTCGAGGGTGGCCGTGTCCAGGACGTGGACGAGCACGCTGCACCGCTCCACATGGCGCAGGAACTCCAGGCCGAGGCCCTTGCCCTGGCTCGCGCCGGGGATGAGGCCGGGCACGTCGGCGATGGTGTAGACGGTCTCGCCCGCGGTCACCACGCCCAGGTTCGGGACGAGGGTCGTGAACGGGTAGTCCGCGATCTTCGGCTTGGCGGCGGACAGGACCGAGATGAGCGAGGACTTGCCGGCGCTCGGGTAGCCGACGAGGGCCACGTCGGCGACGGTCTTCAGCTCCAGGACGATGTCCTGGAGGCCCCCGGGCACGCCGAGCAGCGCGAAGCCGGGCGCCTTGCGGCGGGCCGAGGACAGCGCCGCGTTGCCGAGGCCGCCGCGGCCGCCCTCGGCGGCGACGTACGAGGTGCCGTGTCCGACGAGGTCCGCGAGGACGTTGCCCGCGTTGTCGAGCACGACCGTGCCGTCCGGCACGGGCAGGATCAGGTCCTGGCCGTCCTTGCCGGAGCGGTTGCCGCCCTCGCCGGGCTTGCCGCTGGTGGCCTTGCGATGGGGTGAGTGGTGATAGTCGAGCAGCGTGGTGACGGACTGGTCGACGACCAGCATCACGTCACCGCCACGGCCACCGTTGCCGCCGTCCGGGCCGCCTAGCGGCTTGAACTTCTCCCGGTGTACGGAGGCACAGCCGTGACCTCCGCTACCCGCGGCGACATGCAGCTCGACGCGGTCCACGAAGGTGGTCATGTGGGGTGCCTCCAGCACTTCGGTTACTTCTGTACGTACGGAATGTCTCTTACGTAACACGCGAAAGGCGGACCCTCTTCCCGTGGGGGAAGTGAGGTCCGCCTCGCGAAGAACTCTGTTCTACGGAGCCTGGGCCCCGAGGCAGTCGATCAGGTCCACAGGGACCGGATCAGCCTCGATGGGACTGGATCAGGCGACCGGAACGATGTTCACGACCTTGCGGCCACGGTGCGTGCCGAACTCGACCGCACCGGCGTCCAGCGCGAACAGCGTGTCGTCCTTGCCACGGCCGACACCGGTGCCGGGGTGGAAGTGGGTGCCACGCTGGCGGACCAGGATCTCACCGGCGTTGACGGTCTGACCGCCGAAGCGCTTCACACCGAGCCGCTGAGCATTGGAGTCGCGACCGTTCCGAGTGGACGATGCGCCCTTCTTGTGTGCCATGTCTCAGTCCCTACCCTTACTTCGCAGCCGCGGGGATCTCAGTGACCTTGATCGCCGTGTACTGCTGGCGGTGGCCCTGACGACGGCGGTAGCCGGTCTTGTTCTTGTAGCGAAGGATGTCGATCTTCACACCCTTGTGGTGGTCCACGATCTCGGCCTGGACCTTGATGCCCGCGAGGACCCAGGGGTCACTCGTCACGGCTTCGCCGTCGACAACGAGCAGGGTCGAGAGCTCGACCGTGTCGCCAACCTTGGCGGTGGGAATCTTGTCAACCTCAACGATGTCGCCGACAGCAACCTTGTGCTGGCGACCACCGCTGCGCACGATGGCGTACACGCGGATCTCTCTTTCGCTCGGAACGGACCCCGCAGTCCAGCCGCCGACTTGCGCGAGCGGCCTCTCCCGGAGCACGGAGCACGAAGCTCGCAGCACCAGGAGGAAGAGGTTTACGGGGGTGCGGCGCGTCAGGGGACACGCCGACGGTCAAGGTTACGGGGCCACGGCCGAAAGGGTCAAACCAGGCCGGGCCCCGCGGGTGTGCCACCGGTCACGCGACGTCCCGGGCCCGGCGGTTGCGCGGGCCCGGGACGTCGCGTGGAGGCTCAGTCCTCGTCGGTGGACGCCGTGACGGTGGAGAGCGAATGCTCCGCCGCCACGGTCTTCTTCGCCGTGGCCTTGGCGGCCGTCTTC
Organism: Streptomyces sp. NPDC005141; assembly: GCF_053599975.1. Lineage (NCBI taxonomy): Bacteria > Bacillati > Actinomycetota > Actinomycetes > Kitasatosporales > Streptomycetaceae > Streptomyces > Streptomyces sp. NPDC005141. The sequence goes on from NZ_JBSFYW010000022.1 coordinate 97,214, forward strand.
TTCGCGGTCGCCTTCTTGGCCGTGGTCTTCTTGGCGACCGTCTTCTTGGCCGCCACGGCCTTCTTGGTGGCGGCCTTCTTCGCCGTCACCTTCTTGGCCGTCTTGCGCGCGGCCGTCTTCTTGGCGGCCGGAGCCTCGGCGTCGGCCTCGGCGTCGGCCTCGGCGGCCTCCGGCTCGGCGGGCTCGGCGACCGGCTCCGCGGCGGCCGACGGGACGACCGTGACGGCCGCGTCCGCGGACGCGGTGGGCGCGGTGGCCTTGCGCACGGCGCGACGGCGCGGACGGGCCGGCGCGGCACTCTCGGCCACCGGCTCGGGCGTCGGCTCGGCCTCGGGGGCGGGCTGCGCGGCGGCCTCGGCGACGGGCGCCGGAGCCGGCTCCGTGACCGTCACCACGGCCTCCTCCGCCGCCTTGGGCGAACCGGCGGGCGCCGACACCTTCCGGGTCGCACGACGACGCGTACGGCCCCGGGGAGCGGTCTCGTCGTCGGCCACGACGGCCGGGGCGGCCTCGGCCGGAACCTCGACCACCGGAGCCTCGACCACCGGCTGCTCGGCGACAGGAGCCTCGACGACCGGGTCCTCGACCGCGGCCGGCTCGGCCTCGGCAGCCTCACGGGACCAGGCGGCGGCCCGCTCGGCCCGCTCCTCGCGCCTGCTCCGGGGAGCGCGCTCCTCGGTCTTCGGCGCACCCGCCGGAGCGGACGCGCGCCGGGTGGCGCGGCGCCGCGAACGGCCACGGGTGGCCGCCGCCTCCGCCTCGGCGGCGCTGCCGTACAGCTCCTCGTCCGGCTGGAAGTCGGTCTCGGTGAGCGCGACGGGCGCGGCGACCTCGGCAGCCACCTCGGCCTCGCTCTCGACCGTCTCCGGCTCCTCGGCCGTCTCGTGCGTGTCGTGGTCGTGGTCGTGCTCGTGGACCTGCTCGGCACCGCCACGGCCGCGCTTCTTGCGCTTGCCGCCGCCACCGATGGACGTCGGCTGCTCCATGTGCACGATGACGCCGCGGCCGTTGCAGTGGACGCAGGTCTCGGAGAAGGACTCAAGGAGGCCCTGGCCGACCCGCTTGCGGGTCATCTGCACGAGGCCCAGCGAGGTCACCTCGGCGACCTGGTGCTTCGTACGGTCACGTCCCAGGCATTCGAGCAGGCGCCGCAGCACCAGGTCCCGGTTGGACTCCAGGACCATGTCGATGAAGTCGATGACGACGATGCCGCCCAGGTCGCGCAGCCGCAGCTGGCGCACGATCTCCTCGGCCGCCTCCAGGTTGTTCCTGGTGACGGTCTCCTCGAGGTTGCCGCCCTGGCCGGTGAACTTTCCGGTGTTGACGTCGACCACGATCATGGCCTCGGTCTTGTCGATCACCAGCGAACCGCCGCTGGGCAGCCAGACCTTGCGGTCCAGCGCCTTCATCAGCTGCTCGTCGATCCGGTACGTCGCGAAGACGTCGACCTCGGAGGTCCACTTCGACAGCCGGTCGGTCAGGTCGGGCGCCACGTGGGAGACGTAGCCGTGGATGGTCTCCCACGCCTCGTCACCGCTGACGATGACCTTGGAGAAGTCCTCGTTGAAGATGTCGCGGACGACACGGACGGTCATGTCCGGCTCGCCGTAGAGCAGGGTCGGGGCGTTGCCGCTCTTCGCCTTCTTCTCGATGTCCTCCCACTGCGCCTGCAGACGCTCGACGTCGCGACGCAGCTCGTCCTCGCTCGCGCCCTCGGCGGCGGTGCGCACGATGACGCCCGCGTCCTCGGGGACGATCTTCTTGAGGATGGTCTTCAGACGTGCGCGCTCGGTGTCGGGCAGCTTGCGGCTGATGCCGGTCATCGAGCCCTCGGGGACGTACACGAGGTAGCGGCCCGGAAGGGAGACCTGGCTGGTCAGACGCGCGCCCTTGTGACCGATCGGGTCCTTGGTGACCTGCACGAGGACCGACTGGCCGGACTTGAGGGCGGACTCGATACGGCGCGGCCCGTGGGCCATGCCGAGCGCCTCGAAGTTGACTTCACCGGCGTAGAGGACCGCGTTGCGGCCCTTGCCGATGTCGATGAACGCGGCCTCCATCGACGGCAGCACGTTCTGGACCTTGCCCAGGTAGACGTTGCCGACGTACGAGGTCGCCTGCTCCTTGTTGACGTAGTGCTCGACGAGCACGTTGTCCTCGAGGACGCCGATCTGGGTGCGCTCGCCGCTCTGGCGGACGACCATCACACGCTCGACGGCCTCGCGGCGGGCCAGGAACTCGGCCTCCGTGATGATCGGAACACGGCGGCGGCCCTGCTCACGGCCCTCACGACGGCGCTGCTTCTTCGCCTCAAGACGGGTCGAGCCCTTGATGGACTGAACCTCGTCCGACGGGTGCTCTTCCTTCTTGCTGCGCGGCTCGCGGACCTTGACGACGGTGCGCTCGGGGTCGTTGTCGCCGGGCTCGGTGTCGCCACCGGAGTCACCGGCGCGACGGCGGCGACGGCGGCGGCGGCGGGAGCTGGTGGAACCGCCCGACTCCTCGCGCTCGTCGGCCTCCTCGGCGTCCTCCTCGGCCTGCTCGGCGGTGTCCTCGGCGTCCTGCGCGGCCTGCTCGGTGGCGTACTCGTCCTCGCCGGCCTCGCCGTCCGAATCGGCGGACTCGCCACGGCGACGACGACGGCCACCGCGACGGCGACGGCGACGGGAGCCCGCGGACTCCTCCTCACCCTCGTCATCCTCGACGGCGTCCTCGGCCTCTTCGGCGTCCTCGGCGGACTCCTCGGGCTCCTGCGGCTCCTCGGCGGCCACGGTCACCGGCTCGTCCTCGACACCCCGGCGACGGCGGCGGCGACGGCCACCGGTCGGCTCCTCGACCACCTCGACCGGCTCGGGGGCCTCGGGGGCCTCGGCGACCTCGGCGGCTTCCTCGGCGGCCTCGGCCGCGGCAGCGGCGGCGGCCCGCTCGGGCGTCTGGAACATCGGCTCGGTGAACACCGGCGCCTGGAACACGGCGACAGCCGGACGTCCGGGGCGCCGCGAGGACTCCTCGGTCTCCTTCGGCGCGGGCGCCGAGAAACCGACGGCGGCCTTGCGGGTGGCACGACGACGGCCGCGGCGCGGGGCGCCCTCCTCGGCCTCCGGCTGCACGGCCTCCGGCCGCGCGACCTCCTCGGGCTGGTTCTCGCTGGTCACGGGCGCCTCCACACGCTCGTCGGCGGTGTCCCCCTCGGGCGCACCGGCGGGCGCGGAGGCGCGCCGGGTGGCACGACGACGGGTGGTGCGGCGGGGGGCTGCCTCTTCGGCGACGGGCTCGGCGACGGGCTCGGCGACGGGCGCCTCGGCCTCGGCCTCCGCGGTGGCGGGGGCGGTCGCCGGCTCGGCGGCGGCCGTCACGGCCTCGCTCACCTCGGGTGTGCCGGGTGTGCCGGTGGGCGCGGTGACACGGCGGGTGGCGCGACGGCGGGTACGGCCGGCGGGTGCGGTCTCCTCGACGGCGGCCGGGGCTTCCTCGGCGGGCCGGCCCTCGGGCTCGGCGACCGCGGCGGCGGGCACCACTGTTTCGGCGATCTCCGCGGTCTCGGCAGCCGTGGGCGTACCGGTGGGGGCGGAGACCCGACGGGTGGCACGGCGACGCGTACGGCGCGGTGCGGCGTCGTCGGTGTCGGCGGCGACCTCGGCCGCGGCCGTCTCGACAGCCTCTTCGGCCTCGTCCGGCTCTTCGGCCTCGGCGTTCACCGGGGCCGGGGTCTGCGCGGAGGCGTCCTCCGCCATGACGTCGGCGGATGCGACGGCCGGTATGGCCGGCGCGGTGGTCTCGGCCGCGGCCTCGGAGGCTGCGGTCGGCGGACCGGCGGGGCGCGACGCCGCACGGCGGCGGCGCCGCGGCGGCAGGGTGTCGCTGGGAGTGTTGTTGGTCTCGGAACCCTCAGTGGGTTCGGTCGGCTCGAGCATGCGGGTGGATCTCCCGTCAGGCTCCCGGGCGCCGCGCCTGGTCCGGCAGTACCGGTGACGTCCGCGGCTCGCGCGATGCGCGGTGCCGCCGTCCGGGGCGCGGGCGCCGCACGGGAGCTCTCTGTGTCCTGTCTCGCCGGTTCCGTACGCCATGTGTGCGTACGGCCTGGCGAAAGTCTTCTGGTCGGTGCGCTGCCCGACCCAGGTGGCTCCCGGATACGAGGGCTGCGTTACGACATCCGTCCTTACGCGGGACCTTCCTTACGCCGACACCTTCGCGGCGGCAGTTGCGGCGGCCCCTGTGCGATCGGCTGGGGCGGCTGCGACTGCCTCGCGGTCGGGCGCGAGCGGGTCGGTCACCGTGCCGGTCTCTTCATCGAACAGCCCCTGCGCCAGCCTGGTCACCGCAGCGGCGACCGGCGGCGCCAGGTCGGCCACGGCGCGAAGACCGGACAGGACGTCGTCGGGTCGAACGGCAGGCGTCACGTGCCGAACAACCAGCCGCAGTATCGCACAGGGCTGGTCGGTCGGCCTATCAGCCTGTGGACTGTGCGTCTCAGGGATCGTCTCGAGGCTTGCCACGGCACCGCGGGCATCGAACGTCCGCATGCCGTTCTTGGTCTTGCGGCTGACCTCGACGGTCTCGGCCGCGGTGAAGACCTGCACCGCGCGCTCCGCCTCGGCCGGGTCCACGCCGTCGAGGCGCAGCTCCCACACGGAAGCGGTGAGCCGGTCGGCGAGACCCGAGACGCTGGCCTCGACCGCCTCGATGATGTCGAGCCCGAGGGGCATCGACTCGTCGAGGAGTTCGCGCAGCTTCTCGGGGTCGCGCTTCTCGGTGAGCGCGATCTCCAGGTACTCCGCCTCGCTGCCGGTGCCGGTGGGTGCGGCATTGGCGTACGACACCTTCGGATGCGGCGTGAACCCCGCCGAGTACGCCATCGGTACGGCGGCACGGCGCAGGGCACGCTCGAAAGCGCGCTGGAAGTCACGGTGGCTGGTGAACCGGAGGCGGCCGCGCTTGGTGTAGCGCAGTCGGATGCGCTGCACCGCGGGTGCGGGCGGCGGGCCTTCGGGCTGTCGCTTGCCCAGTGTCGTTCAGTCCTTCGTGAGTGCGGTCGTACTGCTACCTAGAGTACGTGTGTCGGCGGCCGGTGGTTCCCGCCGGACGACCGGCCGCGGTTCCCGGGGAGTCCCGAAGACCATCCGCCGGAAATCGGCTCGGGCCTGCCGGGCGCTGTCCCGGGCGGCGGCCAGGGCCTGCCGTGTCGCCCGCCCGACACTGCGCGCCGCCTCGGCCGCGGGCTTCAGCACCAGGTCGCGTACGGCGTGCCCGACCGGCGTCAGCACGGTCCGGTAGGCCCAGCGCACGGGTTCCACGAACGTCCACCGGAAGAGCCGTGCGAAGAACCGTCCGACGGCGAGCGAGATGTGCCCGGCGATCCGCCAGGCGTGCCCGAGGGCCTCGCCGACCTCCCTGGCCACGACGGCGAGGGCCCGCCCGACCGGCACGAGCACCCAGCGCCACACCGCGAGCGCGGGCAGCACCAGCAGGATGCGCGCCGTCCAGTAGAGCGCGGCTCCGATGCCCATGAAGATCATCCGTACGATCCACACGAACCCCTCGGCCACCAGGGCGATCGCCCTGCCGACGGGCGTGAGGACCCAGGTGTACAGCCACAGCGCCGGGACGACGAGCAGATACCGCGCCAGCCAGGCCACGACGGTGTACACCCCGACCCCGATGGCCGCGAGGACCAGCCCGATGCCCTTGAGCAGCCAGGCGACGGATCGTCCGACGGGCGTGAGCAGGCGTACGTACACCTGGTCCAGCACCGTCACGACACCGCGGGCGATCCAGGTGACCACGGCCGCGACGCCCGTGAACAGCAGGGCGAAGCCGGCGCCGATCCCCCGGGCCGCCCAGGCGATCGCGTGGCCGAGCGGGGTCAGGACCGTGCGGTAGAGCCACACCGCGGGCACGACGAGCAGCACCCGCCCGAGCCAGGCCAGCGCTCTGCCGACCGGCACGACGACGTACCGCCACAGCGCCACCCAGGGCCAGACGAACAGCGCCCGCGCCAACCACCCGAGCGCCCGCCCCACCGGCCGCAGCAGGGTGTCCCGGAGGAACTTCCCGCCGACGACGAGCGCGTCCCACACCATCCGTACCGGCACGACAAGCACGAGCACGACGATCCGCACCGGAATGCGGATCGCGACGGCAAGACATCCCTCGGCCTGCTCGCCGGGTCGCGCGGCAGGCGGCTTCTCCAGATCCATACCTGCGTAGACGCACCGGCCACCCCGATGGATGCGGCGCGTCGGCACCCATTGATACGTCCATGCAGTGACGTCGATACGTCCGTGAGGTGATGTCGGCCGCGGCATCGGCCCGGTGCGACGGGCGGGCGAGACGTGAACCGGCCTCCGGTACGCCCCACCCCGGGCCGTGCCCGCCGGGTGCCGGGCTACCTTTTCGCGGCCCTGTCCGCCCGGGAGGCCTTCGGCCGACGGGGTGCGGCGGCCGGCGGCGGGACGGTGGCGAGGCGCTGGACCGAGAACTCGCGGTTGATCCCCGTCTGGCGCCGGATGGCCTCGGGCAGGTCGGGCAGGGCCAGCAGCCGGTCGCAGGCCCGGATCGAGCCGGCGTGGTCGCCCACCCAGTACGCGGTGATCGAGTACTCGAAAAGCAGACCCCAGCGGTACACCCAGCTGCTGGTGAAGAGCAGGTCGTCGGGTTCGGGCCGGTCCAGGACGGCGCCGAGCAGGGCGTGCGCGGTGTGGTGGCGGCCCTGGACCCGCAGCCGGGAGGCCAGTTCGTAGCAGGCCTCGAGCCGCTCAGGACGCGCCTCCCAGGCACGGGAGAACGCGTCCATCGCCCCCGGCCAGTCCCCTGTCCTCTCGGCCTTGAGGAGACCGGCCTCCAGCAACGAGCAGTAGACCTCCTCCACCCAGCCGCCCATCGCGGCGCGCCGCTCGTACAGCGCGATCGCCTCCTCGGCGTGCCCGAGGTCGCGTTCGGTGTTGGCGAGGTAGAAGACCGTGCGGGTGTTGGCGGGGTCGCGCTCCAGCTCGCCCCTCAGCAGATGGGCGTCCCGTTCGAACTTGTCACCGCGGCAGCCGCCGTCGGCGTGGTCCTCGATCACGAGCGCGTCCAGCTTCTCCTGGACGTCGGGCTCGTCGGTGCACGGGTACTCGTGGGTGACGCCCTCGTAGCGCCAGGTGCGGTCGCCCCGCATCAGGTGCTTGAAGCGGTGCTGGGTGCCCGGGGTGTCGTAGCGCAGCATGTACGAGGTCGCCGTCAGCCGGGGCAGCGGCGCGTCCTGGCGCAGGACATGGTCGGCGTCGACGGTGAGGAGGAAGTCGGCCTTGCCGCGGGCGCGCTGGATGTTCCGGGTGCGGTTGTGGCCGAAGTCGACCCAGGGTTCCTCGTGGAGTTCGCCCGGGATGCCGGCCAGTGCCGCGCGGATCAGGTCCTGGGTCCCGTCCGTCGAGCCGGTGTCGGAGATCACCCAGGTGTCGACCAGATGGCGGACGGAGCCGAGGCACCGTTCGATGACCCGCGACTCGTTCTTGACGATCATGCAGAGGCAGATGGTCTGCGGTTTCACGGCGGTCAATGTGACACACACCGGGCGCCAGGGACCGTTCCGCGCGGGACACGGAGCCGAACAGCGCCCGATTGGGCGCAGCGGATCCACCTTCGAACCACCAGCGGCGCATTACCTCATCAGGTCGCCCCAATTGGGCTGATTTGATGATAAATAGGGCGAGTTTCGAGGAGGTTGGACGATCTGCCCGGCATCGGCGGGTCAAGCTCGCGAGCGGCGTCGAGGAATTCCCCACCGATCGATACAAGGAGCACCCGCGCATGAATCCTGAGTCCAGGACCACCCCTCTGCTGGGCCCGCCGGCCCGCGACCGGTTCAAGAAGGCCGGCCTGGTGGCCTCACTGGCGCTGGTGATGGCGTCGGGGGTGGTCGGCCCCGGGACGGCGACGGCCGGCAGCGTGGCCGATCGCGCGACGGCGGCCCCGGACGGCGGCGACAAGTGCAGGCCGGGCCCGCACCACGAGCACCGGGCCCTCCCGGACGAGCGGCCCGACGGAAGGAACTGGTGCAAGGGCCCGACCGGCCCGCGAGGCCCGAAGGGCGCCACCGGCGCGACGGGCGCGGCGGGTCCGGTGGGACGCACCGGTGCGACCGGGCCCACCGGGCCCCAGGGAGAGCCGGGCACCACGGGGGCGCCGGGCCTTCTGGGAGCCACCGGCCCCCAGGGTCAGACCGGCGCGACGGGTGCTACGGGCCCGTGCTCCGGCATCGACGCCGCGCAGGAATCGCCGGACTTCGAGATCCGTATCACCCTGGCCGGTGGAAGGACCTTCGCGGGCATCCGTGACCAGCGGACCGGCGAGACGCAGCACTTCCTGTGGACCAACCTCAGTACCCACCCGGACTATCCGTCGGGCGGTGCGGCAGGTCTGCCCTGCGGCGTCTCCGTCAACGCGCACGCCCGGACGGCCGCCTTGAACCGCATCAAGTTCGACATCGTGACCACCACGGGTCAGGTCTGGGAGACCAGTTGCGTCGCGCTGACCACCACCCACCCCGCGACCCTGACCTGCGCCGACCGCACGGCCCACCCCAAGCCCTGGCTCCTGGTCGCCCGGCAGCCGACGGCCGACGCCGCCAACTTCGACGCCCTCAACGACGGGGCGTGACCGTCGCCTCTCCGACGCCGGTTCCCCGTACGTCCCGCACCTGAACCGGCCGGGCGGCCGCAACGCGGAAGGGGTGCCCGACAGGTCGGCAACCGGCCCTCGGGCACCCCTTCGCGCTGTCCCTCACCGGTCAGGCGGTGGTCCAGTCCCCCACGTAGAACAGTTCCAGCTGGCCGTAGGGATCGTCGAGGCTCGACAACTCCTCGGCCAGGCTGTTCAGCACCGCCACGGACCGCACGAAACCGTGGACGTCCGCGCGGAGGAACGAGTGGGCCTCGGTGAACACGATGGCGATGAGCCACGGACTGCTCTCACCGCGCTGCTGGAGGAGGTCACGCAACGCGTCCCAGTTGTCCGCGTACTCCTCCGGCTTGACCAGCGCCCGGCCCAGTGCGGACTTGAGCTGCCGCTCCTCGCGCACCGTCCCCAGGTCGATCTCCAGCACGGAGAAGCCGGACTGCTTCAGTTCCTCCACCAGCAGGCCGCGCCGTTCCTCACCCACGAAATAGGGATCGAGCGGCAGCCAGGGCAGCCGTTCCTCGACGTCCACCCACGCGTCAAGCATGTCGTCCTCGGTGCTCATCAAGTCCCCCGCACGCAGTCTTGTCATGATCGCCGGATGAGTACACCACACCGTGGTGACAGGACTCCTGCCGGTTCGTCAGGAGGGAGCCGCGACCGGGACCGGACAGGCCCTGACGGTCCGGTCGTCCAGCGCGACGGCGACGTCCTCCCCGTACGACGAAAGCCGCCCACCGGGTACTCCGTGGTGGACGGCTCATGCCTGGGTGTTCAGAGATCAGAGTCGGCGGCGGCACATAAGCATCCTCGGCCGCTGGACGACACCGGCCGGGGCCGGCGGCGGGATTCGAACCCGCGTCGCTCTCTTGACAGGAGAAGTAGCCGCAGCCTGCGCACCTGAACGATGCCCACAGTAACGCCGGCCGGCGGCTGCGGCATCCGGCTTTCGCGTTCGTGCCTTCGCCGGGAGCCGGACTCGGAATCGGGCTCCGGCCCGCGCGGTGCCGCAGGGTCACCTCTCGAGAAGGCCGTGACCGAGAACCGCCCGCCGGCCCTTCATGCGCCGCCTCCCGGCCGCCGTTCCGCGGCCTTCTCGGCCTCGGTGGTGACGCGTCCGGAGGCGGCGAGGAGCGCCAGCAGAGCGAGCAGGGCCAGGAGGACGAGGACGAGCAGCAGGATCGTCAGGACCGTGGGGTGGTTCCAGAGCGCGAAGACCAGGGCCACGATCAGCAGCGCGGCCAGGGCGATCCAACGGCGGTGGGCCTGGGCCCAGGTTCCCGCCCGGCCGGTGCGGACCTGATGGGCGTACGCCCATTGAGCCGCGGAGTCCGCGGCGCGCTCGGATGTGCCCCGGACCGCGAGCGGCAGCCGCCCGGGCCCGATCAGATAGGCGCCCAGCGCGATGACCACGCCGAGCACGATCGCCGTGCGGAGGCTGACCTTCAGGAAGTGCAGCAGCGTGTCGAAAACGGCCGCCGCTGCGGCCTCCGACTGGACCTGCGGCGGGAGATGGTCCAGGTAGTAGTGGCGGGCGATGACCAGGCCGATGGCCACGATCAGGCAGGCGAAGGCCGCGCCGAGCGCCGTACGGGCCAGGGCTCGCCGTCGCCGGTGGGCGAGCAGCACCCCGGCGGCGCCGATCACCACGACCAGCACGGGAAACCAGTTCCCGATCACGTCCAGCAGATGGGCGCCGTCACGGATCTTCCCCAGCTGGTCGGACTGGAACAGCACCATCTGCTTGTCGACATCGGGAATCTTGGAGGCCGGGGACAGTCCGGCGTCCACGAGCGCCTGTTTGACCTCGTCGACGGCTTCGCCGACGTTCAGGGTGACCGTTCCGCCGTTCACCCCGATGGCTCCGTGGCCCTGCCCGGTCAGCGCGTGGACGACCCCGGCGTGGGCCTCCCGGTTGGCGGTCTTCCAGATCTGCTCGAAGCGGTCGCTCCGCACGAAGCGCGTGGCCACCTTCTCCACCGTGCTGTCGACGGCGGAGTCGAGCTGGGGGCCGAGCCCCTTCAGCGCCTGCGCGGCCTGTGGCGGCAGACCCTGGGACTGGAGCCAGGCGGCGATGTCCGAGGCCGCCTTGTTGCCGTCGACCCGCACGTCGGCGGCATGGGTGATGCGTCTGACCGCCGCGTCCTCGATCGCGGGGTCCGAGGCCAGCGGGGAGACCGTCGCCACGTAGCGGTCCGTGTCCAGCGCGATGTCGTGCACCCAGACGGTGAGCAGCGCGATCGGTACGAGGACGCAGGTGAGGACGATGAGGACCGCCGAGGCGGTGTTCCTGGCGATCCGCGCAGCCGTCGAGCCGCCCTTGTGCCCGCTCGGCGCCGCGTCACCCGCGCTCTTCTCCGGGCCTGCGTCGGACTCGGACGGCTCGTGGGGGCTGGTCATGGATGCTCCCGGGCTCCTGGGCGGCTACCTGCCTCCATTTCCGTCGCTCCACGACGGGACGGCACTCCCGGGCGGGCCGTACGGGCTAGCCGCGGTCGGCCCGCCCGGCTGGGGGAGACCCGCGCGGCTGGGGGAGACCCGCGCGGCTGAGGGCGACCCGTGCTGCCATGCGGGGTGCCCGGGACGGACCTAGGGTTTGAGGGGACGCCGGCGCTCGCGGACACCCGATGCTCCGCCACCCTCGCGCACTCGGCGTCGACAGCACACGGGAAGGCACCCGAACATGGCCACTGCGTCAGAAACCCCTGTCCTGGACACTCTCGCCGCGATGACGATCGACTCGATCGAACGGTGCGGACTGGCCCCGGACATGCTGCTGCTCACGCGCATCGCGGCCCTCGCCGCCTCGGACGCTCCGCCGATCTCCTATGCCGCCCATATCGATCCCGCCATCAGGACGGGCGTCACCGCCGACCAGCTGCAGGACGTCCTGGTCGCCATCGCCCCCATCGTGGGCACGGCCCGCGTCATGACGGCGGCAGGCAACATCGCCAAGGCACTCGGCATCGCGATCGCTGTCGCCGACGCCGAGATCGAGGCCCAGGGCTGAGAACCGCCGCCACCGAGAACAGACGATCGGCGCGACCCCGGAGGAAGGGGCACGGCAGCGCTCCGAGTGCCGTGCCCCCGGGCGATCCGAGGGCCGCAGGGCCAGGCAGGAGAGCCGTCGATGCCCCAGTACGCGACCACGGCGATGCGCACGTCACCTCACGCGACACCCGAGGATCGTGTGGCACTCGGCAAGGAGGCGCGACGCCGCTCTCCACGGTCGGGACAGGCGGTGTACAGACCCGGTCCGAAGAGGCGGGACCCGCTGGCGATCCTGGAGGAGCAGTCCACGGCCCGGGTGCAGGAGCTGGTGCCGATCCGGTACAGCCGGATGACCGAGTCCCCGTTCCGCTTCTACCGCGGCGCCGCGGCGATCATGGCATCCGACCTGGCAGGCAGTCCCGACTCGGGAATCACCGCTCAACTGTGCGGAGACGCCCATCTGCTCAACTTCCGGCTACTGGCCTCTCCGGAGCGGAAGTTGATGTTCGACATCAACGACTTCGACGAGACGCTGCCGGGCCCCTGGGAGTGGGACGTCAAGCGACTGTCGGCGAGCTTCGTCATCGCCGCCCGGGCCAACGGCTTCGACGACGCCGAGCGCGCCGGCATCGTGAGCGGCACCGTGCGCTCGTACCGCGAGGCGATGATCCGATTCGCCGGTATGAGCAACCTCGACGTCTGGTACGCGAAGGTCGACGCCGACCGCCTCAGGACCCTCACGACGGGGCAGCTCCGCAAGGGCGGGCAGAAGAAGCTGGACCACGCCCTGGCGAAGGCCCGCTCGCGCGACACCTTGCAGGTGTTCGAGAAGCTCACGCGCCAGGTCGACGGCCGGCCGATGATCGCGGCGGACCCCCCGTTGCTGGTCCCCATCGCCGACCTGCTGCCGGACGCCGAACGCACCACACTGGAGCGCCAGTTCCGAGGACTCATCGAGCGGTACGGGATCACGCTGCCGTCCGACCGGCGCACGCTCCTGGACGACTACCAACTGGCCGACGTCGCCCGCAAGGTGGTCGGAGTCGGAAGCGTCGGCACCCGGTGCTGGATCTTCCTGCTCCTCGGACGGGACGGCCGCGACCCGCTGTTCCTGCAGGCCAAGGAAGCCGACACCTCCGTCCTCGCCGATCACATCGGGGCGAGCCAGTACCGCAACCAGGGCGAACGCGTGGTCGCGGGGCAGCGGTTGATGCAGGCGGCGAGCGACATCTTCCTCGGCTGGGAACGGGTGGACGGTATCGACGGCAAGCGTCGCGACTTCTACGTCCGGCAACTGCGCGACTGGAAGGGCATCGCGATGCCGGAGACCATGTCGCCCAGTCAGCTGGAGACCTTCGGCAGCGTGTGCGGCCTCACCCTCGCCCGCGCGCACGCACGGTCCGGCGACCGGATCGCGATCGCCTCCTACCTGGGCAAGAAGGACTCCTTCGACCGGGCCCTCGTGACCTTCGCGGAGGCGTACGCCGACCAGAACGAGCGCGACCACCAGGCACTCGTCGACGCGGTGCGGGCGGGACGGCTACCCGCGGAGGACGTCCCGGCCGGCTGACGGGCCCTCGGACGCCCGGCGCGACACGCACGCCGGCTAGTCCGCCTCGGCCTGCGCCCGCCGGCCCTCTTCGACCGCGTGCACCAGGACTCGGGCGGCCACACCGAGCAGCAGAAGGTTGGCCGTCATCTGTCCCGTGACAAGGAGCCGGGCCGTCTCGCTGCGCGGGCTGATGTCGCCGAATCCGACCGTGCTGAACACGGTCATCGTGAAGTAGAGGGCGTCGGTCCTCGACATCGCCTCGCTGAAACTGCCCGGCGCGCTGCGTTCCAGCAGGTAGTCGGTCGTGGCGAAGAGCAGCAGGAACAGGGGAACCACCGTCGCCAGAGCCGCCATGGCACGCAGGCCGGGACGCTCGGAACTCACGATCTCGCGTACCGTCCACACCAGGAGCAGCGCCACCGCTACCAACCCTCCGACGAGAGCGATGACGGACGTCACCGTGAAGGCCGAGTCCAGCGGCAGCAGGTAGTAGGCGGCGACCAGGGCGGCCGCGACAAGTACGCAACGCACGATCGTGAGCACGACCGTCCGACGCCCACTGCGCGGTCTCCTGTCCATGATCCCCCTCTCGCCCCCGATGTCGTACGACCCCGCTGCCCTGCCTGCGTGCGGACAGCCACTCTCCCCGAGCGGCCCCGGTGGCGTACGGACGGCGCACCACGAACTCACCGGTCTGGCTCCACCGACGGGAACACCGTCACCTGCCGGAGCTGTTGCCGGAGGCCTGGGCTGAGAGGTTGCCTCAGCCGGTGGGGGTGCGGGTACGGGTGCACGTCACGGCGGGGCAACAGAATCAGCCGGGCGGGCTGAAACGCCCCGACCGGGGCACTCGGCTTCCTGCGGCACCAACGGGTGCCGCTTCCCCGAGGGAAAGAGAAGTCCGTGTACATAGGCCTGGGTACTGTCGTCCTCATCATCGTCATCGTCGCTGTCGTCATGCTGCTGCGCCGCGGCTGACCCACCCCCGCGCCGCCCGATCAGCCATGAACCACAGCCCGCCCCGAATCCCCCGCTCCGGGCCGGCATGGTCACGATCGCCAGAGGCCGATGGCGGGAGCGAGGACGCGAAGCGCCGACCGCGTCCAACGCAGCGGCGACCTCGTCCTCGCTCACTCCTGCCAAGGCCTCAGCCACCCGGTCGAGTGCCTCGCGTTGCCTCGCGCATCCCAGTGCGCGTGACCACTCGGCGTCGGCGCAGCGTTCTCGGCCGTCAGGGGCAACGGCTTCTCGCCCGTCGGGCCGATCTGGAGCTGGGTGTCCGTCTGCCGGGTCCCCGAGCTGTGGCTGTGGACTTGGTCAACGCCGCGACTGCGACCTGGCCGAGATCCACCGATGAGTTCCGCCGGCCGGGCCGGTCTACCAGGACGTACGCCATCGAGCCACCGACTGGAGACCCACCATGACCAATCCCGCACACCCCGGCCGCATGCTGTTCGTGAACATCCCCGTAGCGGACCTCGAGCGCAGCAAGGCGTTCTTCGCCGAGCTCGGGTTCAGCTTCAACCCGAAGTTCACCGACGAGACCGCCGCCTGCATGCTGGTCGGCGAGCAGGCCTTCGTCATGCTGCTCAGCCGCGAGAAGTTCGCGGAGTTCGCGAAACTGCCGATGGCCGATCCCACCACGCACACGCTGGCGCTGTACTGCTTCAGCGTGTCGTCCCGCGATGAGGTCGACACGGTCAGCGCCGCCGCGCTCGCGGCGGGCGGCTCCGAGGCGGATGGCGCCGAGGACTACGGCTTCATGTACTCACGCAGCTTCTTCGACCTCGACGGCCACGGCTGGCAGGTCATGTGGATGGACCCGGCGGCGGTGGAGCAGGGCCCCGAGGCGTTCGCGGCCTCCGTGCAGGACGCCGACGCCCCGGCCTGACCCAGCACCGCGTTCCGCACGTGCGCCGTCGTCGTGCGGCCGAGAGCCCCTCCCAGACCCGGCAGCGATGTCCGAGAGGACGCCGGCGGCGGTGACGGGCGAGGGGGGCGAAGCGACGACCACAGCCGGCGCCGCGGCCGCCCCTCCTCGTTCACCCCCGCCGGCGCCCCATCACCCGAGTGCCTCGCTCACGTCAGTGGGTGTGACCACTCGCGGCGGGCGTCGGACTCGCGTTCTTGACCGTCAGGGGCAGCAGCTTCTTGCCGGTCGGGCCGATCTGGATCTGGGTGTCCATCTGCGGGCAGACGCCAACAGGGCCGCATCCATTGCCGTGGTGGATATGGGGACAAGGACGAGGAAGCGAACGCCAACTGACGACCTTCAATGCTCAGTTGAGGCCGAATGGACGGAGCCGGACTTAGCGTTCTTAGAGCAACTGAAGGCGGCGGAAGCCCTGTTGCCGAATGATGCCCCGCGAGCGTTGCTGTCCGTACGGCTGTCCGTGCTCACCGACGACACAACGTCTCCGGTCCGCCAGGAACTCGATCTGCGGCTGCTCGCCAGGGAGCGCGGTGCCGCGTGGTCGGGGTCGCCAGCGATCTGAACGTGTCCACGAAGGTCCCGCCCTGGAAGCGCAAGGAGCGACGGCCGGAAGATCATGATCATCGGCGGCATCGCCGGGATCGAGGCCGCCGACACCAGCACGCGGGTCGCGGGTCTGTGGGACTGCACCAAGACCCAGAGCGAGTGGCTGGTGGGCAAGCCCGCCTACGGTTACGAGACCACCGAGGACGAGAACGGCAAGGTCGTACTTGCCGTCGACCAGGTGCGCGCAGGGCACTGCACTGGTGCCGCAGCGCCGCGATGAAATCCAACCCCGCTTCCGCCCGCGGCACGGTCAGGG
The DNA here is from genome assembly GCF_053599975.1 of Streptomyces sp. NPDC005141. Lineage (NCBI taxonomy): Bacteria > Bacillati > Actinomycetota > Actinomycetes > Kitasatosporales > Streptomycetaceae > Streptomyces > Streptomyces sp. NPDC005141. The sequence goes on from NZ_JBSFYW010000022.1 coordinate 113,207, forward strand.
TCCTCGTACGCTCCGGACTGTGCGGACCGGGGCTCACGGCTTCGACGCTGCTCCGTCGACTCAGGAACCCAGCCCTCATGGGGTACCGCGCAGAAGAGGACAAGAACGGTGGGGTGCGCCGCTCGAAGATCGTCCTCGGCGATGACGCCGATCCGCGTAGCCGAGCCGATCTTCACGACCGAAGAGTTCGAGAGCCTTCAAGAAGTACTGAACCGGCGAGGCCAGGACCAGCCCGCCCGCCAGCTCGGCGGCGCAACGCAGTTCCTCGGTGACCTCATCTGCGACGACTACGACACCAACATGACGGTGGAGAAGACCACCACGAAGGGCCGACCGTACGCCTACCTGCGATGCAGCAAGTGCAAGGCCAGCGGTCGCGGTGCACCGAACCCTGACGAGATCTACAGCAAGCTCGTCGACGACGTCCTGAAGGTCCTCGGAGACGAGCCCGTAATGACGCGCGAGTACCGGCAAGGCGCCGAAGCCCGGAAGGAACAGGAGCGCCTGGAGCAGTCCGTCCGCTACTACATGTCCGGCCTTGAACCAGAGGGCCGGTTCACGAAAACTCGCTTCACCAAGGAGCAGGCCGAGAAGACGTTGGACGGTCTCATCCGGCAACTGAACGAATTGGACCCCGACTCTACCCAAGACCGATGGGTCGCCGTGCACAACGGAAAGTCGTTCCGGACCCGGTGGCAGGAGGGCGGGATGGAGGCCATGTCGGCAGACCTGTTCCGAGTCGGAGTGAAGTGCAAAATCAAGCGAGCAAGGGTGCAGGGAGTCCCGGCACCTCACATTCACATGAAGCTGATGATCCCGAAGGACGTACGAGACCGCCTGATCCTCAAAGAGGATGACTTCACGGAGGAATTCTAGAGCCGTAGACGTGCGTCAGTAGCGGCCGACCACCCAAGAATCCATGGCTCACGACTCGAAGATGACAACCTTGCCTGCCACGAATCGACGCTATTCATGAATCGCCGTTAGCTCGCGCAATCGAAGAACTATCCCCACTGGCCTCATCCTGCGACTGGTCGCCGCGAAGGCTCCACGACAACAATATGAGTTGGCCTGGCACATTCTCCTGCAGCCGAACCTCGAAGGACTGCGTTTTATCGTTCTCCCTTAACTTCAAGGGACCGTAGGGCTCACGACTAGGGGCGGTAACGTAAACCCGCAGATCGGGAAGGGCAGCACCTGAAACTGTGACCGTCAGATCCTCTGCGTACGACCGAGTATGCAGCGGCACATATCCGGAGGAGCTTCGATACATCACAGCCTTCCGTGTGTCGCTCCAGGACGCCGAGGGCGGGATCGTACACCCTTTCGCCAATTCTCCGACGTCAAGGAGGAGGGTGCCGTCGTCTCGCGTTTCTACGTACGAATCGAGTTCGTCGCCACACTTACTCAGCTGCCCGAAATCTCCAGTAGGGCACGTCATTGTGAATTCTAGATACTTGGTTTCATATCCGGGTATAGATCCAAGCACCCACCGTGGACCTGCTATTTTATATCTCTTCTTCGGATCCAGATTCACCAACGCAGCATAGATGCCGAGTTCGATAGCCAATACTTTCTTTGACTCATGAGCCGGCACATTCTCCGACTCATGCCATTCAAACTTCGCCTTCCAGTGACATTGCTTTACGTAGCTTCGCGGCTTCACTATTTCGCGGACAGCTTTCCGTAGCCCTTCAGGAGCCGCTGGATTGAGGTAGCCGAATATCGCCCCCCAGGCAGAATCATCCTGCATGCGGCGCTTCATCAGCGGGTCAACCAGGACCGCTAGAATTCCGCTCACCAGGAAGGCCTCACCCAGTCCAGATACAAGCTCTTCCGATACACCCCAGAACGACACATGATGCGCCGCAGATACTTCCCCCGCTATCCCTAAAATGAATAGCAGAAGAACGCCAATCACGTAGACCTTAGAGGTTGAAAACCACGCCCGCCCTGCCGCAACCATGCCACTCCTAACCAACTCGGATTAGAGCCTGCACGTTAGACCGAGACACAACCACAGTGCGTCAACCAATCACCAAGGGTTGATCTGTGATCGAATCCGAGCAGACGGCATGCACCACACGCTCCTCTTCAAATAAGGGCCGAGACAGCATGCCGTCAAGATGTTGGACCGTGTTCTTAAGCGTCGCGCCGCCGAACTGCAGAGCAACAGCCGCTTGCGCTGCATAGCCGTGTGCCACAAGCGACGCAGGAGTCCAGACAGATCTCGGAACGTCATCACTCCGTCCTACTGCTTCCGCTGAACCAGGTCGCCGGGTCGAACGTATCCTCCGTGCCGTCGGCGTCCACGATTACAATCTCACTCTCGATCATGGTCCGTGGTCTGGTGGCCGAGAGCCGAGGCAACGGCGTCTCATATGAGGCCTCAGTCTCAATTTCAGCAGCGACTCCTGTCGGGTCCACTCCCCCGCTTCTCTCGCCTCTCTGGCGCAAATCCGCGTCAGGTCGACGTCTTCGGCAACTCCAGCTGCGATCAAGGCGGCACCAGGGGTACAGCCAGAGCCGACGTAGCGCCAGTTGGCATCGGTGACCGTGTCAGGAATGGCCTCCTGTCCAGCGTGTTCGGCTCGGTCGGCACGTAGCGCGGCGTAAGTCGTCGATTAGGCACGAGATTTGGTGAGGATGTGGCCGCGATAGCCGAGGGTGTGGGCCCAGGTGCGCGTGCGTATTCAGGCAGGCCACCCAGGCGCCAGCAGGTGAGCATGAGTGCCCGCACGTGGTCAGTGACGTGTACCGAGCCGATGTCGTCCCGGGTGCTGAGCCGGTGGTCGGTGCCGGCGCCCGTCTCGTTTGCTCCCTTGGTGACGTACTGGGCTACGTACGCCGCCACGGCGTCGTCGCCCGGCCCGTCTGTGTCGACGCGAAGGGGACGGACATTGACCTGTACCCCCAGCGCAGCAGGACGCCTTCACCGACGGCAGCGCTACATGGAGTGCTGACCATGACTCGTTGTGCGGATGCTTGCACCGCATCGGCAAGCCTGTCAGTCGTGCCCCAGTTCGGAGGTTCCTCCGTCGGTCCGGCCGGGCCGTCAAGGCGGACCACTGCGTGCACATGGACGGCTGCGCGCTTTTGGTACTCCGCGACCCGTGCGAAGGACAGCCGGGCGTGGTCAGCGAATCGGGACTGAACGAGACCAACCGAGGATGCGAGTTGACGCCGGACTTCGATAACGAAGCGGTCCCATAGCTTGCCCGCGTGTGCGTGCCAGAGGAGGTGCGCCGGGTAGTCGTAGCAGTCAACACAGAGGGGTTGCCCGAGAAGGCGTCGCCCGTGTCGTGGACGCCACCGCAGCCGAGAGACCTACTGTGCTCGCATCGTCCGCGGTCGCGACGAGGACGACAGCGTATCCCCGTCCGGTGTACGGCCCCGAAGGAGGGGGCGGTGAGGGTGATGAAGAGCCGGGGCCGATGGCGGACTGTGGCGGGAACGTTCTTGCCCCCGATCAGGCCCGCGCGAACGAGCTGGAAAGTGTCCCCTGCGTGGAGTCGGGAGCAGGGTGCACAGACTGTCGCGCGTCGGTTGCGGCAGCGGACGCGGAGCCGTTCTCCGGGTTCGTTGCGGGTGTCGAAATGCCGGACGATCTCGCCGATTGTGCCATCCAGGGTGGTGGTTGAGCCGGAGAGGTGGATCGGGTGGGCGCAGCCGCCTGTGGCGGCGATCTGCTCCAGCCAATGGTGCGGGTGGCGAGAATCGAGCTCGCACGCTCAGCTTGGAAAGCTGAGGTGATCTAGGGGTGGGAGCTCTGCTGACCTGTAGTGGAGTGGAGTCGACGGCTGGTGGGCGAGGAACTACTTCCCCCAGTGTTCCCCGTGGTTCCCCGCAGGATCTGGCACGACGTTGCTGGCTGTAAGGCCTAGTCGAAGGTCGAGCCCAGTGAGTCCCGCATGGCAGCACGGAGCTTACGCGAGGCAGTGTCGTACGGTGTGTGCAACGCCTGCCACTCACTGCGTCATAACCAACCACGATGGTGGTCGTCGCGATGGCAACTCGCAGCGCTCTCAGGAGGTCGTAGGCCTCACGGGCGGCGTCGTAGACGTCGGCTCGTGCCGCTAGAAACAACTCGTACCTGGCCGCAATTACCCCGGTCGACCGGAAGGCAGCCACTATATCGCCACTCGCGATCGGCGTTGAGTGACTCAATGCGAGTGTTTGTAACGCTGTCTCAGTCTCGGTCAGCGCAGTTAGGTATCGGACGTACGCGGTCCCCGGCATAGATCTGCATGCCGGAGTCGTTGGACTCGCTTCGCTCGTACTGATTCGACGACCAGCGTCGAGCCAACGCCGAGCACGCCGCCGCTCAAGGTGCTGATCAGCGTCAACCATCCCATGCAGCCACGCTATGGGCCTGGGGCGCCGCACGGTAGGGCACGCCCAGCCGAATTGTTGTGCTCTCGCCTGAGGCGAGCAGACGTGACAGTGGCCAAGATGGCTGAGGCGCGGCGACGATGGCTTGGGTTCGTGACTTCGTCCCGAACTCTCGACTGGGAGGGCACTGAGGTCACTCGAGGCTGGTCACCCAGCCGTGGACGGCTGTTGAGATACAGCCTCAGCCACTGAGGTTGCTGTACTTCCGTGCTGTACAGCAACCAGAGTTACTCACAGATGAAGAACTCCTCGGTCGGCTGCAACATTCGTGGCCGATCGCGGTGACGCTTCCTTCCATCACGGCGAGGGAAGGACTGGGCTGGGTCGTGAGCTTGAGGGTTGCGGATCAGTCCTGGCCCGAGGCGGGGTCCTGGGCTGCGTTGAGTGTCTCTTCAATGGTGATGTCGATGTACCGGTCTCGGTCGGTGGGACTGAGTGCCTGTGGGGGTGTCTCGGCCTGGTCGAGCCGGATGCGTACGTGGCGCGTGATGACATCGCGGTGGGGGGTGGAGGATTGTTTTCTGAGGTCGCTGTAGACCGTCCAGGCGAGGCTGGCAATGCTGACGATGAGCGCGCCGAGCGAGATCGGATCCAGGTACTGATCGGGGCGGGTGGTGCTCTGACGGACATGGAGGGCTGCTTCCACATCGGTGGCAAGGCGGGGGTTGTTCGGGGTGGCAAGGCGCTGTGCCGCGGAGCGTGCACCCAGTTCGACCGGGTTGGCCATGCGATTCTCCTTGCGAGGGTCAGGCAGCGGTGGGCGGGTCCGTGAGGAAGTGGTGGCGTACAGCGGGAGGGAGGTGGTTGCCGGTGATGTTCTGCCAGGTCTGTTCGAGCGTGGCGACTCCCAGCGTGTGCGTTAGCCGCTTGAGATGATCCGGGGCTGGGCCGGTAGCCGGGTGCGGGAACTGATCAAACAGCGTCACACACCTGACTATCCATACCAATGCCTCCCCGGTCTGTTGTCGTGCCTCAGCAAGTAGGCCCATCTGCCCATAGCTGCTGGCCATGCCGGGCCGGTTGTTGAGCTCCTCTTTAATGGTGAGGGACTGGCGGTACCAGTCCTCCGCCTCCTCCAGCCGGCCTCGCTCCTGGGCGACAATGCCGAGCTGGTGGTAGCTGCTGGCCATGCCGGGCCGGTTGTTGAGCTCCTCGCTGATGGTGAGGGACTGGCCGTACCAGTCCTCCGCCTCCTCCAGCCGGCCTCGCTCCTGGGCGACAATGCCGAGCTGGTGGTAGCCGCTGGCCATGTTGAACCGGTTGTTGAGCTCCTCGCTGATGCGGAGGGACTGGCGGTACCAGTCCTCCGCCTCCTCCAGCCGGCCTCGCTCCTGGGCGACGGTGCCGAGCTGGTGGTAGCTGATGGCCATGCTGGGCCGGTTGTTGAGCTCCTCGCTGATGGTGAGGGACTGGCGGTACCAGTCCTCGGCCTCCTCCAGCCGGCCTCGCTCCTGGGCGACAATGCCGAGCTGGTGGTAGAGGGTGGCCACGTGGGCGCGTTGCTGAGGTGTGATGGGCTGCTGCTGCAGGGCGTTGCTGATGGCGAGATAGGCGCGCCCGGCTTGATCCAACTGGCCAGCTCTCATCTGTCGGTTGGCTTGAGAGCCGGTGAGGAACATCCACAGAGAGCCGGCCGGAGTGTTCAGGCCGGGCGGGATACCGTCGGCGGTTTCCAGGACTACCCGGGCCCGGTCAACCCACGAGCGGGCCTCTTCCGTCAGTCCCCGTGCATCCCAATAGTCGTCCATCGGCTGGACGATGGCCTGAGCATGGGTCCAAAGACTGTGATCGAGGGCATGGCCGAGCAAGCTACCCAACGTTCGCTGCTGGAGGTGGATCAATGCCATGGCGAGCTGGGCATTTCCGCTGTCGAGTTGTTGTTTGAGCCAGATGCCGAAGACAGCGTGAGCCTCGAGGAGGGCGTGGATGGCGGTGGCATGTTGTTCGCGGAAGGCGCCGGGGGCCCGGGTGTGCCAGTGGGCGGTGAGATAGGCGGGCAGGGCGGGGTGGATGCGGTACATGCCCGCCCCCAGTGGAGTGAGCAATCCCAGCCCTGCCGCTCGGTCTAGCAGCCGCGCCCACTCGGCGGCTGCGCGGCCGCGGAACGGTTCAGGGGCGTCTTGGTCCGCGGAGAAAATGGCCAGGACGTCGGAGTCGGCGATGCCATGGAGGAGGCTGAGTGCGGTCAGTGCGTGCTGGTCGGCGGGGGGCAGGTGGGTGAAGGAATAGGTGATGCTGGCAGCGAGGGACGTAGTGCGTTCGCCGGTTTCAGCATCGGGCAGGGCGGTGGCGCCCTGGAGGCTGGCCAGCAGATCCTGGGGACTCGTGGTGTCCAGGTGGGGCAGGATGATGCGCATGCTGAGCGGGTGCCCGTCCAGCCACTGCATCAGTTCCCCGAAGGCCTTTTCCTGCCGGCGTGGCTGGGCATCGGGGTAGGGGTTCAGGAGATGGTCGGCGTACTGGCCGGCCTCCTCAGTGTCCAGACCAGGCACCTCCACCCGCCGCAGTTGGGGGCCGAGCCAGTCTTCCCGGGTACGGCTGGTGACAATGACCGCGCTGGTGCCGTGTGCGGCGATGCGTTTCAGGAAGTCACGTAGCTGGTTGCGGTCTGTCTCGGGCAGTGGCGGGGTGGCCCGGGTCGGGTCGGGCATGGTGTGCACGGATTCAAAGTTGTCCCACACCAGCAGCAGCCGACGTTCACACAAGACCTTTTCCACCACAGCCTGGCGCTCCTCGGGGCCAAGGAGGGCGAACTGGGCGCCGAACAGCCGCAGTCCGACACTGGTGATCACACCGCCCAGGCCGAAGGATGCGACGCCGGGTTCGAAGGAGTGCCAGATCACCCCGTCCGGGTGGTCCAAGCCGCCAGTGTCACGCCACCACCGGCCAAAAGCCCTGGCCAACTCGGTCTTGCCCGTCCCGCCGGGCCCGTGCAGCACCACCACATGCTGAAGCCGGGAAGCCACGTCCAGGGTGTAGAGCAGGGCGTCACGGCCGATGAACTCCCCCACCGCCTCCAAAGCCTGCTCCGAGCCCCTTCCGTCACTCGGGGGCTGTTCGCGGATCTGGTCCAGCATCTCCTCCAGGGACCGGTCGGCCGATCGCTCGGTGCGCAGGCCGGGGAAGCGGATCTCGCTTCGCGCGTACAGCACCGGCACGACCCATTCGGCGAGCGGCATCATGCCCTTCGGTGAAGGCCGCAGGTCCTGTTGGGCCAGGCGGCGCCGTCCGGTGGCAACTGCTTCGCTCACCCGGTCCCCGGCAAATAGCCGCTCATAGAACGCTGCCATGAACTCCGCGGCTGCCACGGCGTACACGCTGTAAGCCATGGCCACCACGGCTGCGGTGCCCTCTTGTAACAGCCGCGTCGCCACGGCCGCTTCGACCTGCGATCCCACCACGGCTGACTGGCAGGCATTGAGCACCACCACAGGTACCCGTGCCTGCTTGAGTACCCGCGCCACCTCATCCGCGGGCACCAGATCCGATCCGCCTTCCGGCTTCTCGAACGCCAGCATTCCCTGTGGTCCTGGCCCCCTGAACATCACCGGTCGGCCCGCGCCGCCCGTGGGACTGGACGGCTGGCCGAAGACTCCGTGTCCGTCGAAGTGCACAACCTGGAACGGCTCATCTGCCTCCTGCGCCTCAGTCAGCACCTCTTGCAGGTGCTTCAGAGTCGGCGGGCGCAGCACCACCAGCTCCACCTGCCCGCGCACCGCTGCCAGACGCTCCAGCAACGGGCGGGCGATCATCTGATAGCCCACGTCTCGGGAGCCACGCGGCCGGGAGATCACCATCAGCACCCGCAGCCGCGACCCCCCAACCGTGAAGACCTGACCCAGCTCAGCCGTCGGCATGGTGCGGGAGACAGCCATCCGCACATCCAGCGCCAGCGGAGTCGGCCGACCCGGGTCCCTCATCAGCTCCCACGGCCACCCCAACGGGGGCGCCGTCCCCGACACCACCACCAACTCCACACGACCGCCATCCCGGGACTCCGCCCGCGCACGCGCCCGCAGATAGGCATCCCGCGCCGGCCCTGCACCGAACACCGACGAAAACACCTGCTCACCCCACCGCGGCAACTGGGCGGACGCCTGCAGGCCGCGCTCGCCGTACACCCCGAACGGCGCCCGCAGATACTCCTCCAGATACCAGCGCAACTCCTCCAGCACCGGCCCGTCCAAAGGCTGGTCCAACGCAACCGGCTCGCCCACCCGGCTGGGAATCAACTCGCCCTCCGGCCAAGCCTGAACCGTCACCCAGCCGTCCTCCGCCACCTCCAGAAGCAAACGCTCCGTCATGACCCCACCCCCGTGTCACTACGACCTACCGCACCAGACCGTAGCCACACAGCCACCCCATCGGTGGCAAAACACCCGAAACAGCGGGTGAGTGCTGTTCTGTAAGGGGGACGTGATCGGTAGCAGTGATGCGCAGGTCACTCCGGCTACAGAGAGACAGCCCAGCTCGTGGGCGCATCTCGACTGTGGCGGACGCTCTTGACCGCGGTTGACCGCGCTGTGTGGCACGACTGTGGTTTGCGTCGACACGTGCGTCGTGGCGCTACTCCAACATGCACGCAGTGGAGAAGGTTGTAACTCAACCGCGGTTCAGGGAAGCCAAGGCTTATGGACCTACACGCCAGGCGAACGCCAACGAGCCCCCTCCCAATCAAGGAAGGGGGCTCAGATGCTCTCGGTGGCACGGCAACGCCCGAACTGCTCTCAGACGCACTCCACCTCGGAGACAATCCCCGCAGAGCCTCCAGGGCCCGGCAACGGCGCCTGGGAGGACACCGCCTGTGCAGAGGGACGAGGGGGCGAAGCGCAGACCGCAGCCAGCACAGCCGCCATCTCGTCCTCGCTCACCCCCGCCAGGGCATCAATCACCCGAACGAGTGCCTCGTCCACGTCAGTGACTGTGACCGGTCGGCGCCGGCGCGGCGTTCTTGACCGTCAAGGGCAGCAGCTTCTTGCCGGTCGGGCCGATCTGGATCTGGGTGTCCATCTGCGGGCAGACGCCGCAGTCGAAGCACGGTGTCCAGCGGCAGTCCTCGACCTCGGTCTCGTCGAGGGAGTCCTGCCAGTCCTCCCAGAGCCAGTCCTTGTCGAGGCCCGAGTCGAGGTGGTCCCAGGGCAGGACCTCCTCGTAGGTGCGCTCGCGGGTGGTGTACCAGTCGACGTCCACGCCGAAGGCGGGGAGGGTCTTGTCGGCGCAGCTCATCCAGCGGTCGTACGAGAAGTGCTCGCGCCAGCCGTCGAAGCGGCCGCCGTCCTCGTAGACGGCGCGGATGACGGAGCCGATGCGGCGGTCGCCGCGGGAGAGCAGTCCCTCGACGATGCCCGGCTTGCCGTCGTGGTAGCGGAAGCCGATCGAGCGGCCGTACTTCTTGTCTCCGCGGATCTTGTCGCGGAGCTTCGTGAGGCGGGCGTCCGTGTCCTCGGCGGAGAGCTGCGGCGCCCACTGGAAGGGGGTGTGGGGCTTGGGGACGAAGCCGCCGATCGACACGGTGCAGCGGATGTCGTTCTGGCCGGAGACCTTGCGGCCCTCGGCGATCACGCTCATCGCCATGTCGGCGATCTGCAGGACGTCCTCGTCCGTCTCCGTCGGCAGGCCGCACATGAAGTACAGCTTCACCTGGCGCCAGCCGTTGCCGTAGGCGGTGGAGACGGTCCGGATGAGGTCCTCTTCGGAGACCATCTTGTTGATGACCTTGCGCAGGCGCTCGGAGCCGCCCTCGGGGGCGAAGGTCAGGCCCGAGCGTCGGCCGTTGCGGGTCAGCTCGTTCGCCAGGTCGACGTTGAAGGCGTCCACCCGGGTGGAGGGGAGGGACAGGCCGATCTTGTCTTCCTCGTACCGGTCCGCCAGGCCCTTGGCGATGTCGCCGATCTCCGAGTGGTCGGCGGAGGACAGGGAGAGGAGGCCGACCTCCTCGAAGCCCGTCGCCTTCAGGCCCTTCTCGACCATCTCGCCGATGCCCGTGATGGAACGCTCGCGCACCGGGCGGGTGATCATGCCCGCCTGGCAGAAGCGGCAGCCTCGCGTGCAGCCGCGGAAGATCTCCACCGACATGCGCTCGTGGACGGTCTCCGCGAGCGGGACGAGGGGCTGCTTCGGGTACGGCCATTCGTCGAGGTCCATGACGGTGTGCTTGGACACGCGCCACGGGACGCCCGACTTGTTCGGGACCACGCGGGCGATCCGGCCGTCGGGGAGGTACTCGACGTCGTAGAAGGCCGGGATGTAGACGTTGCCGGTCTTCGCCAGGCGGAAGAGGACCTCTTCGCGGCCTCCGGGGCGGCCCTCCGCCTTCCAGCCGCGGATGATCTCCGTCATGTCGAGCACGGCCTGCTCGCCGTCGCCGATGATCGCCGCGTCGATGAAGTCGGCGATCGGTTCGGGGTTGAAGGCCGCGTGACCGCCGGCCAGCACGATCGGGTCGTCGAGCGTGCGGTCCTTCGACTCCAGCGGGATGCCGGCCAGGTCGAGGGCGGTCAGCATGTTCGTGTAGCCCAGCTCCGTGGAGAAGGACAGGCCGAACACGTCGAAGGCCTTCACCGGGCGGTGGCTGTCCACGGTGAACTGGGGGACCCGGTGCTCACGCATGAGCTCCTCGAGGTCCGGCCAGACGCTGTAGGTGCGCTCGGCGAGGACGCCCTCGCGCTCGTTCAGGACCTCGTAGAGGATCATGACGCCCTGGTTGGGCAGGCCGACCTCGTAGGCGTCGGGGTACATCAGCGCCCAGCGGACATCGCAGTCCTCCCACGGTTTCACCGTGGAGTTGAGCTCTCCGCCGACGTACTGGATGGGCTTCTGCACATGCGGGAGCAGAGCTTCGAGCTGTGGGAAGACCGACACGGCCGTTTCGGCAGGCATCTCGCGAACCTTCGTGAGCGGACAGAGGTGACCATCCAGCGTAACGCGGCCGGAGGGACCCACCGCACCGCCGGACGCCCGCCCGCCCCCGACACGACCGGAGGAACACGGCCCCCGGCCGCCTCACGGCCCCCGGCAGGACCGGACGGACATCCGCCCCAGCAGCCGCCCGCCCCATGGCGGCGCCACACCGGACGGACACCGGCCCAGGTCGCCCCGGTCTCCGGCCGCACCGCCGGACGGACACCGACCTCCGGCCGCACCGTCGTCACACGGACGTCTGGCCCTCGATCGCCTCCCAGACCTCCGGCAGGGCCGCCTCCGCCGCCGCCGCGCGCTGCTCCTCACGCCCGTACAGCACTCCGTAGGTGAACGAGCTCTCCCCCGCCGCGTGCGCCAGACCGGCCAGTTCCCGCAGGGCGTCGCGGGTCATCACGCTGTCCTGGTGGTCGCCGAGCAGGCTCTGCAGCGACTTCATCGACTTGACCAGGCCTGCGGCCCCTCCACCCAGGGCCGGGGCGGCGGCCTCCGCGGCGTAGCGGGTGCGCTTGGCCTTCTTGCGGGCTTCGTGCATCGCGTTGTCGCGGTCGGCGCCCGGCGGCCGGTCGAGGGCCTCCGAGACGAGGTCGGAGACCTTGGTGAAGTCCTTGCGGACGGCCTTGGCGATCACCTTCGCGGGATCGCCCGCGGCCGCCTTGAGCAGCGGCGGGTCGGCCACGAGCGCGTCGAGGGCGGTCAGCAGCGCGAGGTAGCGCTTTCCGTCCAGGACGGCGATCAGACGGCGCCGGGAGCCGCCGTGGCGGGCGTGCGCCCAGGTGCGCAGCCGGGTGCGGACGGGGCCGGAGAGCAGGGTGCGCGGCAGATGGTCGAGGGATTCGGTGAGCCGCTCGGTGAGGACTTCCTGGTCGCGGTCGACTCCGAGCTCGCCGGCCAGCCACTTCAGCTCGTCGCCGATCGGGTCGGTGACCGCGCGGTCGAGGATCTTCCCGTACGAGCGGAAGGTGCTGCGCGTCCGGCGGGTGGCGACGCGCATGCTGTGCACGGAGTCGTGGAGGTCGCGACGGACGGCCGGGTCGAGTTCGACGATGGCGTCGTACTGGGCGCGGAGGTAGGCGAGGACGTGGTCGCCCGCGGTGACCGGCTCCTTCGCGGGGGCGGACTTCTTGGGGCGCTTGCCGGTCTCGCCCAGTGCCTTCGCCAGTTTGGAGGACGAGGCGGAGCGGTTCAGACCCGCCTTGCGGAGCTTCTTCTCGACCTTGTCGAGGAAGGCGGGGTCGCCGTCGTCCGCGAGTTCCACCTCGATCTCGGTCCATTCGGCGGTGCCCTCGCCCCCGCTGAGCCGCTGGGCGCGGACGCGGTCGAGGCTGACCTCGGCGAGCAGGGCGCCGGAGTCGTCGACGAGGTGGCGGATGTCGCGGGCGGACAGCAGGCGTACGAGGGGGACGAGTTCGGCGTCACGCACGCGGGAGCGCACAAGGCCGGACAGTGCGCGGGGCACGGTGTCGGAGAGCGGGGCGCGGATCTCGTCGCGTACGCCCTCGGAGACGGGGAGTTTGAGGTGCCAGCCGGCGTCGGCGCCTCCGGTGCGGCGGCGCAGGGTGAGGGAGGCGGCGGCGAGTCGCTGGTCGGGGGTGTCGTAGTAGGTGGCGTCAAGTTCGGCGACGCCCTTGTCGACGACGCCCGCGACTCCGGAGACACCGCTCAGGTCCGGCAGATCGGTGTCGCCCTCGGCCGCGGGACCTTCGTACTTACGCTCGATCTCGCGCTTCGTGTCCGCCATGAACCGAATCTAGACGCGATTGCCGGCCGTGGGCAGTACCCAATCGGCCCCTACTTGCTCATGGACGGTCTTTTCCCGTTGGACCGGGTGTCGCCTCGTGTTCTCCGGGGCGACACCCGGTCCTCCCGCTACGCGGACATCGGGCGCTGCACCCTGATCGACTGCAGGAGGCCCACCGCGACCCAGACCGCGAACATGGAGGATCCGCCGTAGGACACGAACGGGAGGGGCAGTCCGGCGACCGGCATGATGCCGAGGGTCATGCCGACGTTCTCGAAGGACTGGAAGGCGAACCAGGCGATGATCCCGGCGGCGACGATCGTGCCGTACAGCTCGGTCGTCTCGCGGGCGATGCGGCAGGCGCGCCACAGGATCACGCCGAGGAGCAGCAGGATCAGGCCCGCGCCCACGAAGCCCAGTTCCTCGCCGGCGACCGTGAAGACGAAGTCGGTCTGCTGCTCGGGCACGAACTGGCCGGTCGTCTGGGAGCCGTGGCCGAGGCCGGTGCCGAAGAGGCCGCCGGAACCGATGGCGATCCGGGCCTGGTTGGTGTTGTAGCCGACGCCGGCCGGGTCGAGCTCGGGGTTGGCGAAGGCCGCGAAGCGGTTGATCTGGTACTCGTCGAGGATGTGCAGCTGCCAGACGGCGACCGCTCCGAGGGCGCCCGCGCCGATCAGGCCGAACACCCAGCGGTTGGAGGCGCCGGAGGCGAGCAGCACGCCGAGGATGATGATCACCATGACCATGACCGAGCCGAGGTCGGGCATGAGCAGCACGATCATGATCGGGACGGCGGCGAGGCCCAGGGCCTGCAGCACCGTGCGGTGGTCCGGGTACGGCTTGTCGCCGGCGTCGACCCGGGCCGCGAGCAGCATCGCCATGCCCAGGATGATCGTGATCTTCACGAACTCCGAGGGCTGGAGCGAGAAACCGCCGCCGAAGACGATCCACGCGTGGGCGCCGTTGACGGTGGCGCCCAGCGGGGTCAGCACCATGAGGATCAGGAAGACCGAGAGGCCGTACAGGATCGGCACGGCCGTGCGCAGGGTGCGATGGCCGAGCCAGATCGTGCCGATCATCAGGCCGAAGCCGATGCCGGTGTTCATCAGGTGGCGGATGAGGAAGTAGTACGGGTCGCCCTGGTTGATCTCGGTGCGGTTGCGGGTCGCCGAGTAGACGAGGGCCGAGCCGATCATCGAGAGCGCGACGGCCGACAGGAGTATCGGCCAGTCGAGACGGCGGGCGAGCGAGTCGCGGGCGAACAGCCGTGTCCAGCCCGCGCGCTCGGGTCCGTACCCGGAGACGGAGAAGTTGTTGGCTCCGGTCATGTCAGGAACCTCAGCACCTTGGTCGCCGCGGTCGTCATGTCAGGATCCTCTTTCCCCGCCGCTTCCTCGGGCGGGCCGCACGCCTACGGGTGTCGCGGTTGCCGGTGCCGGGTGAGGCAGTGGTGCCGGCGGGCAACTGCTGGTCGGTGGGGCCGTCCTTGGGTGCCTGGCTGGCCTGCTGGTCCTTGGCCGGGTCCTTGGAGATGGCCGGGGAGTCGATCGAGCCGTCGGTCTGGATCTTCGGCAGGCTCTTCTGCGGGGTCGGCAGCAGGGCCTTCTTCTTGTCGATGGCGCCGTCCTCGGAGACGCCGTAGAGCGCGTTGTAGATCTTGCGCACGGCCTCACCGGAGGCGCCGGAGCCCGTACCGGCCTGGGAGATCGTCATGATGATCGTGTACTCCTTGGAGTACGTGGCGAGCCAGGACGTGGTCTGCTTGCCGTAGACCTCGGCGGTACCGGTCTTGGCGTGCAGCGGGATCTTGTCCTGCGGCCAGCCGCCGAACTTCCAGGCGGCCGTACCTCGGGTGACGACACCCGCGAAGGCCTCGTTCATGCCCTTGAGCGTCGCCTTGCTGACCGGCAGCTTGCCGTTCACCTTCGGCTTGATCTCCTGGACGGACTTGCCGTCGGCGCTGACGATCGCCTTGCCGATGGTCGGGGCGTACAGGGTGCCTCCGTTGGAGACCGCGGAGTAGATGGCGGCTTCCTGGACCGGGGTGACGAGGGTGTCACCCTGTCCGATGGAGTAGTTGATCGAGTCGCCCTCGCGCATCCTGTTGCCTTCGAGGCAGTTCTCGTACGCGATCTGCTGGACGTAGGTGCCGCCCTTCTTGCCGCTCTTGCACCAGGCGTCCTTGTTGGCCTTCCAGTAGTCCGCCTTCCACTTGCGGTCCGGGACGCGGCCGGTGACCTCGTTGGGGAGGTCGACGCCGGTCTCCTTGCCGAGCCCGAACTGGTGGGCGGTCTTGTAGAAGTAGTCCTTGGGGGTCTTCTTGGGGCTGATCCCGCCGTCCCTCTTCCACTCGTTGTCGGCGAGGCCGTAGAAGACGGTGTCGCAGGAGACCTCCAGTGCCCGGCCGAGCGAGATGGGGCCGAAGCTCTCCCCCTCGAAGTTCTTGAAGACCTGGCTGCCGACGGAGTAGGAACTCGTGCACGGGTAGCGGCCGTCGAACTTGTAACCGGCTTGGACCGCGGCAGCCGTGGAGATCACCTTGAACGTCGAACCGGGCGCCGACTGACCCTGTATGGCCCGGTTCAGCAGCGGATAGTTGGACTTCTTGCCGGTGAGCGCGGTGTAGTCCTTGCCGGAGATGCCGCCGACCCAGGCGTTCGGGTCGTACGTCGGCTGGGACGCCATGGCGACGACGCGGCCGGTCTTGGCCTCCATCACCACGACCGCGCCGGAGTCGGCCTTGTAGTTCTCGCCGGTGATCTTGTCGAACTGGGTCCGGGCGAACTCCATCGCGTAGTTCAGCTCGTACTCGGCGACGCGCTGGACGCGGGCGTCGATGCTGGTGACGAGGTTGGCGCCGGGTTCGGCCTTGTCGCTCTTGGCCTTGCCGATGACGCGGCCGAGGTTGTCGACCTCGTAGCGGGTGACGCCGGCCTTGCCGCGCAGCGCCTTGTCGTACTGGCGCTCCAGGCCGGAGCGGCCGACCTGGTCGGAGCGGAGGTAGGGCGAGTCGGTGTCCTTGGCCTTGGTGATCTCGTCGTCGGTGACGGGCGAGAGGTAGCCGAGCACCTGCGCGGTGTTGGCCTTGCCGGGGGCCGCGTAGCGGCGCATCGCCTCCGGCTCGGCGGTGATGCCGGGGAAGTCCTCGGAGCGCTCGCGGATCTGCAGGGCCTGGCGGGCGGTGGCCTCGTCGGTGATGGGGATCGGCTGGTAGGGCGAGCCGTTCCAGCAGGGCTGCGGGGTCTTGGCGTCGCAGAGGCGGACCTTCTGGATGACGTCCTGGGGCTTCATGCCCAGCACACCGGCGAGCTTGGTGAGGACGGCCTTGCCGTCGTCCGGCATCTTCAGCAGGTCGGTGCGCGAGGCGGAGACCACGAGGCGGGTCTCGTTGTCGGCGATCGGCACGCCCCGCGCGTCCAGGATCGAGCCCCGTACGGCGGGCTGGACGACCTGCTGGACGTGGTTGCCGGAGGCTTCCTTGGCGTACTCGTCGCCGTTGCGGATCTGGAGGTACCAGAGGCGTCCGCCGAGCGTGCCCAGGAGGGAGAGTACGAGAATCTGGATGACGACGAGTCGGATCTGGACCCGTGGGGTCCGACCGGTCTCGGGGATATTGGTCACTGCTGCTGCCTCCCCCTCTCAGTGTGTGTACGAGACATACGAGTACACGGCGAACCTGTGCGCGGCGGCACCGCGGCCGGTCAAGTTCCGTGACCCGTGCGGCGCTTGAGGTGTGCGCCGGGCGGTCCGCTTCGCTGTCGTCACAGCCGCTTGACCCCCTTGATGCGTCCGGCGCGGGCGACCCGCGCCTTGGCCGCCTTCACACGCAGTCCGCCGCGCTGGCTGCCGATGCGCAGCCCGGTGCCGGAGGACAGCCAGCCCGCGGAGACGTCGGCCGCCTTGGAGGCCGAACCGCCCTCGGCGAGCGGATCGTTCTCGGCGCGCCGGGCCAGTGCCATCAGCACGGGGACGACGAACGGCGCGAGCAGCAGGTCGTAGAGGGCGGCTGTGAACAGCAGGCTGCCGAGCCCGACATGGCGGGCGGCGGTGTCGCCGACGAGGGCGCCGACACTCGCGTACAGCAGGGTGGAGCCGATCGCGGCGGCGACGACCACGATCATCGGTCCGGTGGCCGACTTGAGCCGGCCGTTCTCCGGCTTGACCAGGCCCGCGAGATAGCCGATGACGCAGAGCACGAGGGCGTAGCGCCCGGCGGCGTGGTCGGCGGGCGGGGCGAGGTCGGAGAGCAGCCCCGCGCCGAAGCCGATGAGCGCGCCGCCGACATGGCCGTAGACCATGGCGAGCGCGAGCACCGTCAGGAGCACGAGGTCCGGGACGGCGCCCGGGAGATGAAGTCGGGCAAGAACGCTCACCTGGATCACCAGGGCGACGACCACCAGGGTGACGGAGAGCAGCATCCGGTTGAAACGCATGGGATTCGGCTCCTCCTGCTACTGCTGCTGGCCGTCGACGGGCACGCTCGCCGAGGGGGTGACCGTCACGGTCACGGTCGGCGTGGGCGTAGGTCTGGGTTTCGGCGGCAGTACGGTGTCGCGCGGATCGCTCTTGGGAGCCGCGACGACGACGCCGACGATGTCGAGCTTGGTGAACGAGACGTACGGCCTGACGTAGATCGTGCGGGTCAGGTCGCCGCCGGACGGGTCGACCCGGGAGACGACACCGACGGGCACACCGGGCACGAACGGCTTGTCGGCCTGCGAGCCGAAGGTGACCAGCCGGTCGCCCTTCTTGATCTTCGCCTTGGCGTTGAGGAGTTCGACGCGCAGAGGGCGGTCGCCCTGCCCGGAGGCGAAGCCGAGTTCGTCCGTCGATTCCATGCGGGTGCCCACCGTGAAGTCGGGGTCGTTGGCGAGCAGCACGGTCGCGGTGTCCGGGCCGACGGTGGTGACCCGGCCGACCAGGCCGTCGCCGTTCAGGACGGTCATGTCGCGCTTGACGCCGTCGTGCGCGCCGACGTCGATGGTGACGGTCCAGGAGAAGCCCTGGGCCGCCCCTATGGCGATCACTTCGGCGCCCTTGATCCCGTACTGGCCCTCGCCCGCCACCTTGATCATCTTGTCGAGCTGCTTGAGGCGGCTGCGGTTGCGGTCGTCGCTGCCGAGCTTCGCCTTCAACGCCGCGTTGTCGTGCTCCAGTTGAGCGACGCGGTCGTGGCGTGTGCTCGAGTCGCGGACGGCGGCGATGGCGTTGCCGACGGGGTCGACCGCGGACGACACCCCGTTCTCGATCGGGCCGAAGACCGTCGCGGCGGCCTGGCGGGCACCGTCGACCGGTGAGTCCTGCCCGCCGCGGATGTCCACCGTGATCAGTGCGAACGCGATGGCGATCAGCAGCACCAGGAGCAGCCGGCTCTCTCGTGTGTCCCTCACGTGCGGCGGCCGTGCCTTCCTCGTTGTATTGGGTCAACAGGGGCGCACCCCGGGCGAAACCGATGCCCACGGTGCGATGAGGCTGGGATGGGGTGGGGTGCGTGACGGGGTGGGTGTTATGGGAGAGGTTATGACTCTTTGTCGCGAGAGTTTATGCCTCCATACCAACGATCCGCCGTACGAGAGGGGATCATCTCGTACGGCGGAATCGAAGTGTTACCTCATCTGCGGGGCTGGGCGTCCAGAACCTGCTGGAGCGCCTCGAACTCCTCGACACACTTACCGGAACCGAGCGCCACGCTGTCCAGCGGGTCCTCGGCGATATGGATCGGCATGCCGGTCTCGCGGCGCAGTCGCTCGTCGAGGCCGCGCAGCAGGGCTCCACCGCCGGTCAGAACGATTCCGCGGTCCATCACGTCACCGGAGAGCTCGGGCGGGCACTTGTCGAGCGTCGTCTTCACGGCGTCGATGATCGCGTTGACCGGCTCCTCGATCGCCTTGCGGACCTCCGCCGCGGAGATGACGACCGTCTTGGGCAGTCCGGAGACCAGGTCCCGGCCTCGGATTTCGGTGTGCTCGTCAGTGTCGAGGTCGTACGCCGAACCGATCGTGATCTTGATCTGCTCCGCCGTCCGCTCACCGAGAAGGAGGCTGTACTCCTTCTTGATGTGCTGGATGATCGCGTTGTCCAGCTCGTCGCCCGCGACGCGGATGGACTGGGCGGTGACGATGCCGCCGAGCGAGATGACCGCGACCTCCGTGGTGCCGCCGCCGATGTCCACCACCATGTTGCCCGTGGCCTCGTGGACCGGCAGGCCGGCGCCGATGGCCGCGGCCATCGGCTCCTCGATGATGTGCACCTGACGGGCGCCGGCCTGGGACGACGCCTCGATGACGGCACGGCGCTCGACGCCCGTGATGCCGGAGGGCACACAGACGACGACACGGGGGCGGGCGAGGTAGCGCCGCTTGTGGATCTTCAGGATGAAGTAGCGGAGCATGCGCTCGGTGATCTCGAAGTCGGCGATGACACCGTCCCTCAGCGGACGCACGGCAACGATGTTGCCCGGCGTCCGCCCGATCATCTTCTTGGCTTCCGCGCCGACCGCGAGGATCCCGCCGGTGTTGGTGTTGATCGCGACGACCGACGGCTCGTTGAGTACGATCCCGCGACCCCTGACGTACACCAGCGTGTTGGCGGTCCCGAGGTCGACAGCCATGTCACGGCCGATGAACGACATTGAGTTCCCCATCAGGATTCGTCTGGCCTTCCCAAGTGGAGCTTTGACGGCTTTTTAGGACGGCGAGGTGGGTGCAGTGACGTGAAGGCTTCCATCGTAGACGCGCCTGCACGAACACTGCGCGAGGGTCTTCGCCATTGTCAGCAGATGACGTACCCACTCGCTTGTGGAGACGGGCCATCGGGGGCACGCGTTCCCCCGATCAGCACGCATATGCCACGGGACGGCCGGATATTTCACGGCCGTCCCTGGTCAGGCTGTCCGAGCGGCGCTGACGCAGTCTCAGAAAATTTCTTCAAAACGTGCCGCCCGGCGCGCCCGGGAGATCGTCCGGACGGCCTCACCGAGACCGTCCGCCACCCCGGACACGACCGTCCGTAGGCGAGAGGGTGACCCTCCGTGCACGCGGACGCGACGTCCGTACGCTCAGACGCGGCCGGGGAAGAAGATCTTCACCTCGCGCTCGGCGGACTCCTCGGAGTCGGAGGCGTGGATCAGGTTCTCGCGGACGATCACGCCGTAGTCACCGCGGATGGAACCGGGCGCGGCGGCGATCGGGTCGGTCGGGCCGGCGAGGGCGCGCACGCCCTCGATGACCCGCTCGCCCTCGACGATCAGCGCCACGACCGGACCGGAGGCCATGAACTCCACCAGCGGCTCGTAGAAGGGCTTGCCCTTGTGCTCGCCGTAGTGCTGCTCCAGCGTCTCCTGGTCCAGCGTCCGCAGCTCCAGCGCGGTGATCTGCCAGCCGGCCTTGCGCTCGATACGGCTGATGATCTCGCCGGTCAGGCCGCGACGGACGGCGTCGGGCTTGAGAAGGACGAGGGTGCGCTGGCTCACGGGATGGCTCCTTCGGGTCACACTGGTGCGGAAGACCGAGGCTACAGGGCGTGTCCGGGTGGCTGTCACACAGCGTCAGGTGATACGGGCACACCCCGCCACCGGCCGCCGCCGGCCCGGACCGAGGCGCCGCCCGCTCCGGGGCGCGGCCGCACCGCGGTGCCGCCGGCCCCCGCGCGGCTATGCCGGGGTGCCGCCCGCGTCGGCCTGCGCCTGCGCGGCGAACCTGGCCTTCGCCTCGTCGATCTTCCGCCCGTAGTGGACCGACGCCCACCACAGGGCCGCGAAGGCCGCGCCCAGGACGAACATCGACGGAACGACGAAGCCGCCGGCGATCAGCAGGACCTGCAGCGCCCAGCCGAGCTGCACACCGCCGGGCCGCGTGATCATGCCGCACAGCAGCACGCTGAGCGCCATCAGGACTCCGCAGACCGTCCAGACCGTGGCCGTGGCCAGATCGGGTTCCTTCATGGCGACGAGCCCGGCGAAGCCGATGACGAAGAACTCGCCGATCAGTGTCGAAGCACAGAGCGTACGCACGAGAATCAGCCCCTCCCCAGGAGCAGTCGGACCTCGCCGACCGTGATGACGGATCCGGTGACCAGCACGCCGCCGCCCGCGTACTCGCCCTCTTCCTCGGCGAGCGTGATCGCGGCCTCCAGCGCGTCGTCGAGCCGCGGTTCGACCTGCACCCGGTCCTCGCCGAAGACCTCGACGGCGATCCCGGCCAGTTCGTCCGCGTTCATCGCGCGCTGGCTGGAGTTCTGGGTGACGACGACCTCGGCGAAGATCGGCTCGAAGGCTTCGAGCAGCCCCCGGACGTTCTTGTCGCCGCTCGCTCCGACGACGCCGATCAGCCGGCTGAAGTCGAACACCTCGCTCACCGCTTCGGCGGTGGCGCGGGCGCCCGCCGGATTGTGCGCGGCGTCGAGCACGACGGTCGGCGAGCGCCGCACGATCTCCAGGCGACCCGGCGAGGTGACCGCGGCGAACGCCTTGCGCACGGTGTCGATGTCGAGCCGCTGGGTGTGCGCCGAGCCGACCCCGAAGAACGCCTCGACCGCGGCGAGCGCCACGGCGGCGTTGTGGGCCTGGTAGGCACCGTGCAGCGGCAGGAAGACCTCTTCGTACTCCCCGCCGAGACCGCGCAGCGTGAGCAGCTGCCCGCCGACGGCGACCTGTCGTGCGACGACGCCGAATTCGAGTCCCTCGCGGGCCACCGTCGCGTCGACCTCGACGGCCTTCTTCAGCAGTACCTGGGCCGCGTCGACCGGCTGCTGCGCCAGGATGACGGTGGCGTCCTGCTTGACGATGCCCGCCTTCTCGGTGGCGATCTCGCCGGGTGTCTCCCCGAGCCTGTCGGTGTGGTCGAGGTCGATGGGGGTCACGACGGCGACGTCCCCGTCGATCACGTTGGTGGCGTCCCAGCTGCCGCCCATACCGACCTCGACGACGGCGACGTCCACGGGCGCGTCGGCGAAGGCGGCGTACGCCATGCCGGTGAGCACCTCGAAGAAGGACAGCCGGTACTCCTGCTGCCCGTCGATCATCTCGATGTAGGGCTTGATGTCGTTGTACGTCTCGACGAACCGCTCGGCGGCGATCGGCGCCCCGTCCAGGCTGATCCGCTCGGTGATCGACTGCACGTGGGGGCTGGTGTAGCGGCCGGTGCGCAGGTCGAAGGCGCTCAACAGCGCCTCGATCATGCGGGCGGTGGAGGTCTTGCCGTTCGTGCCCGTGATGTGGATCGAGGGGTACGCGCGCTGCGGCTCCCCCAGGACGTCCATCAGCGCCGCGATCCGGCTGACGGACGGCTCGAGCTTGGTCTCGCCCCAGCGGGTGGCGAGTTCGGCCTCCACCTCACGCAGCGCCTTGTCGACCTCGGGGTCCGAGGGCCGCCCGGGTACGTCTGCCTGCGGAGCGCCGCTGCCCTGGGTTCGCAGGGTGCGGCTGCCGGCCTCGATCACCGCGAGGTCGGGGTCGCGCTCGGTCTCGTTCGCCACGATCTCGTCGAAGAGACCGTGCGGGTCACGGTCTTCCGACTCGTCGGACGCGCTGCTGTCGTGCGGGGGGAGGTCACTCACGGGGCCAGTCTACGGAGACGGCGGGGTGTGGGGGCGTGTGGGGCCGTGTGGGGGTTTCGCCCCCTCCGCCCAGAAGATCAGCCCCTCCGGCGTTTGAGGAGCGGGGGTCCGGGGGCAGCGCCCCCGGGTACGGGACGGGAAGCGGCG
>NZ_JBSFYW010000023.1:0-126269 GCF_053599975.1 Streptomyces sp. NPDC005141
AGGCCCTCAGGGCGCTCACCGAAGACGGCGTCACGGCATGCCCGTACTGCCGCCCCGACACGGATCTGGTTACGGGTGCGGGTGTGGAGCAGGTGGACCGCCGTGGGCCGGTACAGCCCGTACGCCGATGGCGCGGTCGTACGGCGGTGGCGTGAACGGGCTCATCAGGACGCGGTCGTACGGCGATGGGGTGGAGCCGGTGCGTCGGGACTCCGTCGTAGGGCCCGGGTGTGAAGCCGTGCGCCCCTGGTGCCGGTCCGGCGAGTCGCCGTCCGTGGCACCCGCGCACAGCCGATCCTGACCTGGTGTGCGGCCCCGGACTCCCCGGCCGGGGGCCGCGCCCACGCCGCTCCCGTGCCGCCCCGGAACCTACGGAGAACCATGGACGCCGACAGCAATCACCCCGTGGACGACGGCAACGAGGACGCCACGGGCGCCGGCAGCGGTGCCACCCCGGGCAACGGAGGCCGTGGTGACACGGACGCCGACCGGGGTGACGACGTCAGTGCCCCCGCCCAGGCACGGGCCGCCGTGCTCCTGCGCCGCCCGAAGCTGTGGCTGGTGCCCACCGTGCTGACAGGGCTGCTCGCGCTGCTGCTGTCGCTGCTCTACATGGGCGGCATCGTCAGCCCGAACCGGCATCTGCACGACCTGCCGATCGGCCTGGTCAACGCGGACACGGGCAAGCCGCTTCCGGGCCAGCGCCAGAACGTGGGCAGCCAGGTCACCGCGGCCGTCGTCGCCGACGACACCTCCGGCACGGCCGACTGGCGCAGGCTCACTCCCGAGCAGGCCCAGGACGAACTCTCCTCGGGCAAGATCTACGGCGCCCTGGTCGTCTCCAGGGACTTCACCGACTCCCTCGCCGCGCTGACCACCGCGAACGCCAAGGTCCGGCCCACCATGACGGTGCTGACCAACCCCGGTATGGGCAGCCTCGGTTCGTCCCTCGCGAGCCGGATCACCACCGCGGCCGCCCAGCAGGCCTCCAAGACCATCGGCAAGGAACTGACGGCGTCCCCCGCCACCGCGGAGGCGGACCCCACCACCCGGCTGCTTCTCGCCGACCCCGTCCAGGTCGTCACCCGGGTCGGGCACCCCATCGGTGAGCACAGCGGTCTCGGACTGAGCGCGTTCTACTACACCCTGCTCCTCGTGCTGGCCGGGTTCCTCGGCGCCAACCTCATCAGCACCGGCGTCGACACGGCCCTCGGCTATGCCGACGGCGAGATCGGGCCCTGGCACACCCGCCGTCCCACCGTGCCGATCAACCGCACCCAGACCCTCCTCCTGAAGATGGCCATGACCGCGGGGATCACCGTGCTCACGGTCTCCCTGGTCATGCTGGCCACCGTCGCGATCCTCGGTATGGACGCCACCCACCTGCCGCTGCTGTGGATCTACTCCTACTGCGCGAGCCTCGCCGTCGGACTGGGCGTCCAGGCGATCAACGCGGCGTTCGGCGGGATCGGACAACTGGTCTCCATGTTCGTGTTCATCGTGCTGGGCCTGCCGTCCTCGGGCGCCACCGTCCCGCTCCAGGCGGTCCCCGGGTTCTACCGCTTCCTGTCCGTCTTCGAGCCCATGCGCCAGCTCAGCGACGGCGTGCGCGCCATCCTCTTCTTCGACGCCCGGGCCGACGCCGGCCTCGACCGCGCCTGGATGATGATCGGCATCGGCGCCGTGCTCGCCCTCCTCTTCGGCTTCGCGATGACCCGCTACTACGACCGCAAGGGCCTGGACCGCCTGACCCCGCAGCCCGCCCCGCATCCCGTCCGGTCAGCCTGACCGGCACCCCGTCCCACCCCACCGCCACCGAACCGGCGGTTGACCGATCGCCCCCTCCGGGACGCCTGGAGCGGCGAGCCCTCAGGGCATGTGCCGCAGCAGGGCGGCGACCGCCGGCGGGGTGTCGCCGCGGGAGTGGACCGTCATGATCTTCCAGTGGGGTGCGTGCCGGGCGAAGGCGTGGGTGCTGAGGTCGGGGAACTGCGCGGCGATCGAGGCGGGCATGACGCAGACGCCCAGGTCGCCCCGGACGAGTTCGGCCGCGGCGACGATGTCGTCGACCTCGAACGTCGTCTCCCGTTCCACGGCGGCGGCACCGAACGCCCGGTCCACGCAGAGGCGGATCGCCCGGCCCGGCGCGAAGTCCACCAGCGGCAGCCGGGCGGTCTCGGCGAGGGTGATCGTGCCGTCCGGGCCCGTTCCGGTGAGCGCCCGCCCCGGAGCGGACACCAGCACCATCTCCTCGTGGGACAGCAGCCGGGTCACCAGACCCCGCTGCGGCTGACGGTCGAGCGCGACCACGGCCAGGTCGACGGTGCCTTCGCGCAGGGCCTGACGGATGTCGGGCCCGGCCGTCTGCCGCAACCGCACCACCACGCCCGGATGCTCGGCGCGCAGAGCGGCCAGCGGCCGGTGAAGGCCGGCCCAGACACCCTGCGTCGTGCCGATCGTGATCCTGCCCCGCAGTTGTCCACGGACCAGGTCGACGCTCGCCCGCGCCCGCTCCGCCGCCCGCAGCGCGGCGCGCGCCGCCGGGACGAAGGCCTCGCCCGCCGGGGTCAGGAACACCCGGTGCGTGGTGCGGTCGAACAGGGGGGTGCCCAGCTCCCGTTCCAGTGCGAGGACCGCGCTCGACACGGCGGACTGCACCACGCGCAGCCGCTGGGCCGCCGCGGTGAAACCGCCCTCCTCGGCCACCGCGACCACGACCTCCATCTGCCGCAGATCCATCTCCACTCCCGAAGCCGCAGCCCGTCTCCGACCGAGATCCCGCCCTTCGCCGATTGTCCCAGGCCGTGATCGTCCGCGCGGGTCCCGACGGGTTCCCGAGGCGGTGGCGACGCGGTGCCGACGCGGTGGATGGGGGAGGGCCGGGTCCGGGGACCCGGCTCAACGGGTGCCGTTGCGCATCTCCCGGGGGCTCACCCCGAAGCGCTGCCGGAACGCGGTGCTCAGGGCGCTCGCCGACGAGAACCCCGAGGCGTAGGCCAGATCGGTGATGGTCAGGTGTTCGCAGTCGCCGCACCGGAGGCGTTCGCGGACCAGGCGCAGGCGCTCCTCGCGGATCAGGTCGCGTGGCGTGGTACCCGCGTGCTGGAGTGCCAGTTGGATCTGCCGCAGCGACCAGCCGAGGGCGCGGGCCATGGACGTACCGGTGAGGCCGGGGTCGGCGGCGTGCTCGCGGACGTGGCGGCGGACCACCGTCTCCACGCCGGTCAGATGGCGGGCTCCGTCGGGGCGGCCGTCTCCGGTGGCGAGCATGCGCAGCAGCTCGACCACGCGGTCGGACACGGCGTCGAACTGGGAGTCGGTGAGATCGGCGCGCTCGGCGTACAGACCGTCGAGCATCGACCCGACGACGCGGCCGAGCCCCCTGGTCAGGTCGAGGCGGGTGGCCAGCGGCGACTTGCGGTTCAGCGGGCCGTCCACCTCGCGGGCCGGGATCGTGAGGACGAACGCCTGGGTGGAGGCGTCCTGGAGGCATTCGAAGGGCAACCCGAAGGAGACGAGCGTGCCCGTCCCGGGGGTCAGCCGTGCCTCGTGGCCGTCCTGGCGCAGGACGATCCCCCCGGTCAGCGGAAGCAGTAATCGGTAGTCACCGTCGGGGTCCTCGCGGACCTGGCGGGCGGTCCTGCTGTACTCGATCTCGTCCGAACGGAACCTGACCAGCTGATAGGTCTCGGTGCGCTGACGGACCGTCTCGCCGCGGAAGTTGTCGGTGCGGCCGAACCGGTAGCCCATCCGGGACTGGTACGACCCGATGTGCTCGCTCCAGAAGTCGGCCCGCTCCTGTGGCTCCACCGCACCCGTCGACCGGGTCTCCACCAGGTAGCTTCCCGCGGGCAACGACACCATCAACTCCCGTGCCACTGAGAACAGTTACACGGTGTCAGCCTAGTGCACACAGCCGGTGCGCATGACGGCAACTTCCTTGCGCGCCGGGGCAAGCGCGGGCGCCGACGCGCGGCTACCGTCGTGCGCCGCGCCCCCTCGCGCCCCACCCCTCACTTTTCCCGCTTCCACCCCAGCAACGCGTCTCTGCGTACGAGGACTTGAGGACCATGACCGAACGGATACCGGAGGCCGCGTCCTGGTGCCTGGCCGCCGGCCTGCTCGCCGTCACCGTGCTGCTGCTGCGCCAGCGCGGGATCACCACGCGGCAGCGCCGACGGACCGCCGCGCTCGCGGACGACCTGCGGGCCCGCGACGAGGAGCTGCGCCGCATGGTCGCGGTCCGCCTCCCCGCCCTGGAGGCCGCCCCGCACCAGCACGCCCCCACGGGTGCCCCCGGCGGGGGCCTGCTCGACGCCCGGCTGGCCGACACGGACTTCGCGAAGCACCTCGACAGCGTCCTCGAACGCTTCGCGGAGGCGGTGGACCACGCGCAGGCGCGGGCCGACCAGTCCGCGAAGGCCGCGCTCAAGGCGTCGATGCGCTCGATCCAGGCCCTCGCCAACGAGCAGCAGGTGTCCATCGCGGAGATGCAGGACCGGCACGACCACCCCGACGTCCTGCGCGACCTGCTCGAAATCGACCACACGAACGCCCAGTTCGGCCGCCGCGCCCAGGCGATCGCCGTCCTCTGCGGCTCCTGGCCCGGACGGCAGCGCAGCACCTCCGCGCTGATCGAGGTGGTGCGCGGCGCGACCTCCCGGGTCCGCGACTACCGCCGCATCCGTGTCAACGGACAGGTCGACATCGCCGTCGAGAGCCGCGCGGTCGAACCGGTGGTCCTCGCCGTCGCCGAACTCCTGGACAACGCGGCACGCCACTCGCAGCCCAACACCACGGTCGAGGTCACCGTCCAGTCCGTGCACAACGGTGCGTGCGTGGTCATCGACGACGCCGGCGTCGGCATGGACGGCCGGGGGACCGAGCAGGCCGCCGCGCTGCTGACCGGCCGCGACGCGGTGGACGTGACCCGGCTCGACGATCCGCCGCAATTCGGATTCGCCGTCATCGGCGTACTCGCCGCACGGTACGGGTTCAGCGTCTCGGTGGACACGCGGTCCCCGTACGGCGGTGTCCGCGCCGTGGTGTTCCTGCCGGCGGCGCTGCTCACGCACGTGGCCGCGGCACCCGAGGTTCCGCCGGCCGAGCCCGCGCAGGCGGCCGGGCGGCCCGCGGGTCCCGGGGCGGCACCCGGGGAGCCCGCGCGTCCCACGCTCCGGGCGGCCGAGCCCGTCGAGACGACGACGGCCGGCGGCCTGCCGAAGCGGCGGCGCCGCGGCCCGCAGCAGGCGGCCCCCGCCGAACAGCCCGCTGCCGTGCCCGCCGAGGACGTCAGCGCACGGTCGGCCGAGGAGAACGCCCGGCGCATGGGCGCGTTCGCACGCGGTACCCGCTTCGGCCGCGCGGCGCGGGACACCACCGGAACGCCCGACGATCCCGGGCTGCCCGACCTTCCCGGAGGGCCGGAAGCCCTCCCGCCGACGGACGCGCCCGCGACGCCCGCCGATGCCCCCGGGGTGTCGACGGACGCCCCCGCGACGCCGACGGACGCCCCCGTGACGTCGTACGACACCCGCCACGAGAACGAAGGGAACACACAGGGATGACCGCGCCCAAGACCAACGAGCTGGGGTGGATGCTCGACGAGGTCCTGAAGGTGCCGGAAGCGCGGCACGCGATCCTGCTGTCCGCCGACGGCATGCTCCGCGCCCACTCCGCCGACATCGGCCGGGACGACGCCGAACGACTGGCCGCGGGCCTGTCCGGCGTGCAGTCGATCAGCCGCAGCACGGCCGAGTTCTGCGGCAGCGCGAACACACCGTGGCGGCAGACCCTGATCGAGTTCGCGCACGGGTACGTCTTCCTCGTCGCCGCGGGCGAGGGGGCCCATCTCGCGGTGTCCACGACCGAGGAGGTCGACATGGAGGCCGTCACCTACCGCATGCACAAGCTGGTCGACCGGCTCGGCAAGGAGCTGACCAGCCCGGCCCGGCAGGACACCGGCAGTCCGGCATGACACCGCCCAGGCGGCGCCCGGGGGAGCGGCTGGTGCGCGCGTACGTCGTCACCGACGGCCGCTCGCACCCGTCGCGCAACACACTCGACCTGGTCACGCTCCTGATCGCAGCCGCCGGCCCGCCGCTCACCGGGCTGAGCCCCGAGAAGCGGCGGCTGATGGAGCTGTGCCGGCCCGGGGCGCTGTCGGTGGCCGAGGTGGCAGGCCACCTGGAGCTGCCGGTCAGCGTCACCAAGGTGCTGATCGCCGACCTGATGGACAGCGGCCACCTCGTCACCCGCGCGCCGATCCCCACCGCCGGGCCGTCCGACACCCGCATCCTCCAGGAGGTGCTCGATGGGCTCCGCTCCCGCCTCTGAGACCATGTATCTGCCCGAGGGCGTGCGGACCGCCGTCAAGCTGCTGGTGGTGGGCCACTTCGCGGTCGGCAAGACCACCTTCGTCGGCGCGCTGTCCGAGATACGGCCCCTGCGCACCGAGGAGGTCATGAGCCAAGCCGGCTCGCTCGTCGACGACTTGGCCGGTACGCGGGACAAGACCACCACCACGGTCGCCCTCGACTTCGGCCGCCTCACCCTCGACGACACCCTGGTGCTCTATCTGTTCGGAACCCCGGGGCAGCAGCGATTCACCGAGCTCTGGCAGGACATGACGCGGGGCGCGCTCGGCGCGCTCGTCCTCGCCGACACCCGGCGCCTGGACCAGTCCTTCGACGTCATGGGCGTACTGGAGGAGTTGGGGCTCCCGTACGCCGTCGCCCTGAACGACTTCGACGACGGGCCCGGACACGGGCTCGACGAGGTGCGCGAGGCGCTCGACCTGCTGCCCTCCACCCCGCTCGTACGCTGCGACGCCCGCGACCCGGTCTCCTCCACCGAGGCACTGATCGCGCTCGTCGAATACCTCCTGAACCGCACCGGCGAACTGGAGCACGCGTGACCGCCGTACCGCCCCCCGGCTGCCCGGCCCACCAGTCCCTGTACGGACCGGAGTTCGCGGCCGATCCGGCCGCGGTCTACCGGCGGCTGCGGGAGGCCGGACAGACCGGGCCGGTCGAACTCGCGCCCGGCGTCCGGGCCACCCTCGTCATCGGGTACGACGCCGCCCTGCACGTCCTGCGCAGTCCGGAGACCTTCTCCAAGGACCCGCGCCACTGGAGGGACCTGGCCGACGGCACGGTGCCGATGGACAGTCCGGTCGTCCCGATGATGATGTACCGGCCCAACGCCCTGTTCACCGACGGCGAGGAGCACCTGCGGCTGCGCGGCGCCATCACCGACAGCCTCGCCCGCGTCGAGCCCAGCACCCTGCGCGGCTATGTCGAGCGCAGCGCCGACACCCTCATCGACCGGTTCGCGCCGCTCGGCACGGCGGATCTGCTCGGCGAATACGCCCAGGTCCTGCCGCTGCTCGTCTTCAACCATCTCTTCGGCTGCCCCGCGGGCCACGGCGTCCGGCTGGTCGAGGGCATGTCCGGGATCTTCGACGGGGTGGATGCGGAGAAGGCGAACGAACTGCTCACCACCACCCTGCTCGACCTCGTCGCCCTGAAGCGGCGGCGGCCCGGGCCGGACATGACGTCCTGGCTGATGGAGCACCCGGCCGCGCTCACCGACGAGGAGATGGTCCACACGCTCGTCGTGCTGATGGGCGCCGGCACCGAACCGCAGCAGAACCTGATCGCGAACAGCCTGCGCCTGCTGCTGTCCGACGACCGCTTCGCGGGCGACCTGTCCGGCGGCACTCTGCCGGTGGAGGACGCCCTCGACGAGGTGCTGTGGACCGATCCGCCGATCGCCAACTACGCCGTGCACTACCCGCGGCACGACGTCGTGTACGAGGGCACACCGTTGCGCGCGGGGGATCCGCTGGTCGTGAGTCTCGCCGCGGCCAACACGGATCCGGCTCTGACGAGCAGTCAGCGCACGGGCAACCGCGCCCACTTGGCGTGGAGCGCGGGCCCGCACAACTGCCCGGCGCAGGGCCCGGCGCGGCTGATCGCGGCCGTCGGGGTCGAGAAGCTGCTCGACCGGATCCCCGACATCGAGCTGGCGGTCCCGTCGAGAAGCTGGAGTGGCGTCCCGGTCCCTTCCACCGCGCGCTCGCCGTGCTGCCGGTGGGCTTCCCGCCCGCCCCCGGCGGCCGGACGGTCCGAGGACGAGCGGCGGACGCCGGCCGCGGCCTTCCCGGCGTCCGCCCCCGAGCCCCCGGCCTCCGCGCCCGACCGCCCGCGGAGCGGCTGGGCGCGACTGGCGGCCTGGTGGCGCGGCGAGTGAACCGGCCCGGTCGCTAGGAAATACGGACGGGAAGGGAGCGGTGGCCGTTGGAGATGAAGGAGTCCACCGGCCGCAACTCCTCCTCCGGGACCGCGAGTCGCAGGCCCGGGAACCGGTCGAAGAGAGCCGGGAGTGCGATCCGGGCCTCCAGCCGGCCCAGCGGGGCGCCCAGGCAGTGGTGCACGCCGTGGCCGAAGGCGAGGTGCTCCTTGTCGGCGCGGGTGACGTCGAACTGGTCGGCGTCCTTCCCGTGGCGTTCCGGATCGCGACCGGCGGCGGCGTACGCCGCGAGGATCGCCTCGCCCTTGGCGATCACGGTCCCGTCGGGGCCGCCGAGCTCGGAGAGGACGATGTCCTCCACGGCGTAGCGCAGCGGCAGGTTCGCGACCGGCGCGTCCGCGCGCAGGGTCTCCTCGACCACGTCGTCCCAGGTCGCGCGGCCCTCTCGGACGAGTTGGAGCTGCTCGGGCCGGGTGAGCAGGGCGTGCACGGCGTTGTCGATGAGGTTGACCGTCGTCTCGTGACCGGCGCTGACCATCAGGACGAGTGTGTCCAGCAGTTCCTGCTCGCTGAGCCGGGTGCCGTCCTCCTCGCGGGCCGCGATGAGTCCCGAGGTCAGATCGTCGCCGGGCGACTCCCGCTTGGCGGCGACGAGTTCGGCCAGCACGACGTACATCCGCTCGTAGGCGGCCGTCATCTCGCCCGGGTCGGCGGAGGTGTCGAAGATGCGGTCGACCAGTGGCCGCAGCTCGGGGCCCCGCTCCTCGGGCAGCCCGAACAGATCGCTGATCACCTGGATCGGCAGCGGGTAGCAGAGTTCCTCGCGCAGGTCGACGACCTGGAAGCCGCGGCCGGCCTCCGCCACGCGGTCCAGCAGCCGCCGGGTGATCTCCTCGATACGTGGCTGGAGCGCGGCCGTCCGGCGGGCGGTGAACGCCTTGGAGACCAGCGTGCGCAGGCGTTTGTGTTCGCCGCCGTACGCGGTGAACATGTTCTGCACGGCCACCCACGTGAACAGGGGCCACTCCGGGGTGATCGTGCCGTTCGCGAGCAGGGGCCAGTGCTGCCGTGCGTCCTTGGACACCCGGGGATCGGTGAGCAGCCGTTTCAGCAGCTCGGGGCCGCTCACCGCCCAGGCCTCCACGCCACCGGGAAGCTCCACCCGGGCCAGCGGTCCGCCGTCGCGGATCCGGGCGCCCTCTTCGTGGATGTCGCGTCCGGTCGCGTCGATCACTAAGGGACTTGGATTACCCATCAGGAGCCTCCCGGCACTCGAACCCCAATTCGGCATACCCCGCGTCACGCTACGCGAGCACACGGGGTCCCATCGAGACCCACCGGGTGTCGGATGCGTACGGTGTCAACTTCCCTGCGCGTACAGGCAAGTTGCGGAGGGGACGGGTCCGTGCCGTGCCGCCCGCCTCAGGCGTGTCCGCGACGCAGCAGCCGTCTGCGCGGCTTCTGGTCGGGCAGCCAGCCGAAGGTGAGGCAGCTGCCGACGGCTCCGAGGAGCAGACCGATGAAGAAGCCCCCGAGGTTGGAGGTGAGCCAGGTGCCCAGGGACAGCAGGATGCCCAGCAGGGAGTAGAACAGGCGCTGGGCCGGATTGAAGAGGATCAGCAGGCCGCACAGCAGCATCATGGTGGGGAGCAGATAGCCCGCCAGGCCCTGCATCCCGATGTGCATGACGACCTTCAGCGACGCCTTCTCGGTGAGGAGGATCTCCGCTCCCGCCAGGGCGAGCAGCAGTCCGCCCCAGAAGGGGCGGTGCGCACGCCACTGCCGGAATCCGTCCCTCAGGCTCCGGGAGTCGTCCGTCCGGACTTCGGAGCTCATCAGCAACCCTGTTCGCTGAAGCGGAGCTTGAGGCCGGGAAGCTTGAACACCGCCGCCGTGGTCGCGTAGTTGGTCTGGCGCAGGTTCGCGATGCGCACGGTGTCGGCCTGCTGGCTGAAGACGCCCTTGGGTCCCTGGACCCCGGCCTTGTCGAGGGTGCTGGCGTCGTTGCCGATCTCGATGTTGTCGAAGGAGGCGTCGCCGGACAGTTCCGTGGAGTCGGTGGTCAGGTGGCTCGCCTGCACCTTGTCCGCCCCACTGCCCGCCGTGATGAGCAGGTTCGTGCCGCCCAGGTCGACGCTCTGGCACAGCTTGGTGAGGGTCGCGCTCTTGATCGCCGAGGTGACGATGAGAACCTGGCCGCCCGTGTCGCCGGCGTTCGGGCTGTCCTCCGCCATGTTGTCGAGGCCGCCGAACTGCTCGAAGCCGGTGCCGTTCAGTTCGGTGGCGGTGACCGTGAACGGCATGCCGGAGATGGCGAACTGGACGCCGAGGGCGCCCTGGGCGGTGAGGATCATCAACCCCGCGGCGACCGCGGTGGCCGGCAGCGCCATCACGGCGGCGCGGCGCAGACGGACCCGTCCGCGTCTGTTCTGTCCGTCGGCGGCTGAACCGCTTTCCGGGGTCTCGGGCGTGGAACCGTTGGACGCCGTGGCGTCCGGGGACGAGGCCATGTCTGCTCCCTGGGCACATTCGATGCGGGTCGGGCTCCAGTGGCGCGTTGTCCTGGCGCGGACAGCGGCTGCGGCGCACGCCTCCTCGCGCCTCCCGGCGGTTGCAAGGGCTTTCTCGTTACGCAGCAGTAGCCGTCGAGGAAGTTACCGGGGGTTACATGCAGGGTCAAGGGACCTGTGGGAAAACCGTGCCAGTTGTGCCCCACCTGTGAACACGCGTCGACGGCGAGGTCGCGTTGACCTTCAACTTCCTTGCTACGCCTTGACGTTGACCATCCATCAGGTCTACAACTCTCCCTTGTTTCCCCGGATCCGTGGCGCCGGATCCGTAGGCCGACGCGCCCGTCACCTCCCGGACCCCGTTCTGCACGGGGCGGTCATGGCGTGTTCCGGAGCAGCCCAGGTGCGTACGCCGAAGCGGCGCGCACCCTCGGCCGCTCCCCGTCCCCGCGGCACCGGCACGGTCGCCTTCCCCCCTGGGCCGTACCGGTCGCCCGGCTGTCGCTGCCGGCCCGTGACGCACGGAGAAGGTGTCACGGACCGGCAGCGGTCCCTCCTCGCACCACCCCCGCACCCCGCGCCGGCGCATCGAACCCGCACCCCCGCGCGGCCGTTCCGCCCCGCACCCCCGCGCCACCCTCTCGACCCGCACCCCCGCGCCCCCGGCGCGGTCAGGCACCCACACCCCCATCGGAGAAGAGGCACCCCCCATGCGTACTCGATCCCTGCTCGCCCTCGTCGGCGTCGTCGCGGCCCTGTCGGCGTCCGCCGTCGTCCCCGCCTCCGCGGACGACGTCCCCGTGCTCACCACCGGCAGCGCCGGAGGAACCCCCGTCGCCGTCGGTGACGTCCTCAAGGCCTCGCTGGCGAGCGGCACCACGGCCACGCTCTACTCCAGCAGCACCGGCACGAGCGGTGTCTCCTGTTCCGCGTCGACGTTCACCGCGACCGCCACCGACAACCCGGCGGCCCCCGGCACGGCCACCGAGTCGCTCACCGGGCACACCTTCGACAGCAGCTCGTGCAGCAGCAACGTCATCGGCGTCCTCGGTGTCACCAGCATCACGGTGGACAACCTGCCGTACAGCACCGCGGTGGGCTCCGACGGAACCGTCACGGTCACCCCGGCCGCCGGCTCCACCATCCAGACCACGGTCAAGCTGCGCTCCCTGCTGGGCACCCTGACCTGCGTCTACCGGGCGCCGAGTCTGTCCGGCACGGCGAGCAACGCCGACAACAGCATCACCTTCGCCAACCAGCAGTTCACCAAGTTCTCCGGCTCGTCCCTGTGCTTCGCCAACGGCTTCTTCACGGCGAAGTACGCCCCCGTCACCGACACCAGCCAGCCGGACAGCCCGGTGGTGTTCGTCAACTGACGCCCACCGGGCGCGGATTCACCGCCGGCGTCGCAGGGTGACGGCGATGCCGGCGGTGAGCAGCAGCGCGGCCGCCGCTCCCCCCGCGACCAGGGGGAGGGCGGGTCCGCCGCCCGAGGTGCTGTCGGCGGCGGGAGTCAGGTGATCGGTACCGGTGTCCCCGGAGGACGAACTGATGACAGGGGCGGGCGAGCCGGCGGCCGGGGACGACGGATCGGGGCTGGGCGGCGAGGTCGCCAACCTGGTCGACCGGGACGGGGCCTTGGTGCTCTTGCCGTCGGAAGCGCTCCCGGTGCTCCCCGAGGTCCCCGCGCTCCGAGTCGGCTTCGACGCCGTGCTCCCGCCGGAGAACACCACGTCCGAGCACGAGTAGTAGGTGTCCGACGTGCTGGAGTTCTGCCAGATCGTGAACAGCATCTGGCGGCCGGTGCGGTCGGACGGCAGCTTCGCCCTGATGCGGTAGGCGCCGTCGACCAGCGCCGGGTCGGTGGCCGTGGCGAACGGCTTCTCCGGCAGGTCGGACCACTTCAGGGGGCGCGTCGGGCTGTAACCCGGCTTCGTCAGAAAGAGCTTGAAGGTCCCCGTGTGCGGGATCGTCGAACTGTACTTGAGGGTGAAGGCCGCCCCGGACGTCAGACGCGTCGACGGAAAGTCGGCGCGGGCCAGGTCGAGACCCTTGTAGGCGGGCAGGCCGCCGCTGCACAGCTTCCCGTCCGGGATCACCGAGCGGTCCCGGCCGTTGACGCCGGCCACCCGCAGGTTGTCCCACGCGGTGAAGGGCGCGCCGTTCGCGGTGATCGCCGCCCGGCAGGCCGCCGTCCGGATCAGACTGCCGCCCTCCGGCGAGCACGCGGCCACCCGGCTGACCGGAGACGTCGGCGCGCCGTGCGCCGATGCGGGCCCCGCGGCCAACGTCGCGAGGAGCAGCGGAGCCGCCAGGGCGACAGCGGCCGCGGTTGCGGTGCGGTAGGCGGACATCCGGAGGTCTCCTCGGTGCGTCGGCGAAGCGGCGTGCCACCGCGCGCGGCCGGGACGCACTCCTCGCACGGGGCACCGTGCAATACGGGGCCGCAGTGCCGTGCGTTCAGATGCGCGATCCGTGTGAAACGGGACCATCTCGGCGAACCGGGGGCGGACGGGAGCCGATTCGCGGTCCGATCGAGGGTTTTCCCGCTATCCCTCGCACCCACCGCCTGCCTATCGTTCAGCGCGACCGCCCGCGGCGGCTGCGAGCCCCGTGTCCAGCACACGGCCGCGCAGCACACCGCGCGGTCGACAGCTCGAAGCCGACCGACCAGGCCGACCGCTGGGCTCTACGGGGGGAGGGGCCGCCCGGCGCGCACGCGCGTCGGACGGCCCCTTCTGCCCGGCCGGTACGGTGAGCGGCATGCCTGAGCCCGCCGCATCCGCCCGCCCCGCCGCCGGTCCCGACGACGCGCCGGTGGTCGTCAGCGCGGTGCGTGGCTCGTTCCCCTGGAGCGTGCTGGCCGAGCGGCATCCGGCACTCATCCGCAAGGTGGCGGACGCCTTCCCGTACGGCCCCGAACAGCGCCACGCGCTCGACGCCCTGCTCAGGAACTGCGCCGAGGGTGTCGTCGAACCCCTCGCGGCGTCGGCCGCGGACCGCGGGCAGTGGGATGCCTGGGGCGGCCGGGAGCACTACGGCCGGTCCTGGTTCGACGTCCCCTTCCTCTGGGCCGAGAGCTACTTCTACCGCCGACTTCTCGAAGCCGTCGGCTACTTCACGCCCGGGCCATGGCAGGGCATCGACCCCTTCCGCCCCTTCAAGCTCGCCGAACTGGACACCCCGGAGGCCGAGGAGGAACTCGCGGCGCTGGACGACCTCGCGAGACGTCCGGCCGAGGAGCGGGAGGAGGCGCTGCTGCACGGCTCCCTGTGGGGCAACCGGGCGGATCTCGGTTTCCGGCTGGCCGGCACGGAGGGCGGGACGACGGCCGGTTCCCCGCTCGTGGCGAACGACGGAGAGGCGCTGCGATCGCTCTTCGCGGGCGGCACCCTCTGCCTGGTCGCGGACAACGCGGGCCGGGAACTCGTCCCCGACCTGCTCCTCATCGACCACCTGCTCCGCCACGGCCGGGTCGAGCGGGCCACCCTGCAGGTGAAGCCGTACCCGTACTACGTCTCCGACGCCACGACCGCGGACGTCCTCGACGCCCTGCGCCGCCTCACCGGAGCGAAGGGAGCGGCGGGCGAGGCCGGGAGCCGCCTCTGGGCCGCCCTGTCCGAGGGCCGTCTCACCGTCCGCGCCCACCCCTTCGCCTGTGCCCCGCTGCCGTACGCGGACATGCCCGAAGACCTCCGGCGGGAGTTCGCCGCGGCCGACGTGACCCTGCTGAAGGGTGATCTGAACTACCGCCGTCTCATCGGCGACCGCCTCTACCCAGCGACCACTCCCTTCGCCGTCGCGACCGCCTCTTTCCCCGGCCCGGTGGCGGCACTGCGAACCCTCAAGTCCGATGTCGTCGTCGGACTCACCTCGACCGTCGAGGCGGCTCTCGACGCCGCGGAGGACCACCGCTGGCGCACCAGCGGCACGCACGCGCTGATCCAGGCGAGACGCTAGCGGCGACACGCTCCGTCCTGACTGTCTCCGGTGAGATCAACGACTGTGCAACGGTCGATGAAGCAAGGTCACTTCTGTCGAACCGCCCTTTAGAATCGACTTGTTGAGTCACTCACGTGCGGTGGTAACCCGGCTCCACCGTCCGGCCCGGAAGTCTGCTCACGGCGACCGATCGCCCCATCGCTCTCTGTCCCGCCGGCCCATGGCTCCACCGAGACCGGGCCACCTGTCGACACCGCCACCCGGTCGGCGCCGAGCGCAGCGTCCGTTCCGCAGGCTTGATCGCACGCCCGACGACTTCGGAGAAGGAGCACAGGATGCAGGATCGGCCCGAGGACGTCCCCGTACAGCCCCAGGCGCAGGCGTCGTCTCCACCCGGCTCCACCGCTCCGCCCGCCCCCGCGAACCAGTCGCAGGCGCACCACCAGCCGTCGGCGCTGCCGAGACCCGAACCCGCGCCGGGCAACCCGTACCAAGTCCCGGGCCAGGCGAGCAGTTACGGGCCTCCCGCCTATGCTCCGGCCCAGCCGTACGCGTACGGGCAACCACCGGGCTTTCCCCCGCCGCCCGCCGGCAAGGGCACCGCGGGGCGCGCGGTGCTGTGGGCGGTGGTCGGCGCGGTGGCCGCCTCCGCGCTGTGGGCCGGCGGGATATTCCTTCTCCGTCCACTCGGCGACGACCCCGATCTCGCGGGATACCGGGCCAAGGCCAATCTCTGCTCCGCGGTCGACTACACCGCCCTGAGGACCGAGTACGCCGAGGAGGACAGCGCGCCCACCCACAACTCGCTGAAGCACAAGGCCATCGACGAGAGCTACTGCAGCATCTCCCTGAAGAAGTCATCCAGTTCCTCCTACTCCGATGCGTATCTCTCGGTACAGGTGGATCTCCACAAGACGACCGATCCCTCCGCCGAGTTCACCGCTGTGTGGTCCGAGTACAACCAGCGTTACGAGGACTACGAGGTGGAGAAGGTGTCCGGTTTTGGTGACGAGGCCTATCTCGTCACCGAAGACACCACGTCCGGCTCGGGAACCAGCGGCAGCCGGGCGGTGATCCTCGCGGTGCGCGACGGCTGGATGACCTACCAGATGAGCTGGAGCGTCTACACGTCCTCCTACGAGACGGCCACTCCGCCCGAGGTCGACGATGTCTCACGGTGGGTGAAGACCGACACCCGCTCGACACTGGAGAACCTCCGCTCCGACTGACCGGACCACGAGATGGGCGGCGCGCGGGAGTGCCCGGTCCAGTGATCCCGCGCGCCGGTCCCTCCGTCAAGTCACCCGCAGAGGGAGGGACTTGATGCCGTTGATGAAGTTGGAGACGAGGCGTCCGGGCGGCCCCGCGGTGCGCAGCGAGGGCATGGCCCGCACGGTCTCCTCGTACAGCACCCGCAGTTGGAGCCGGGCCAAGTGGGAGCCTAGGCAGACGTGCGGACCGTCGCCGAAGGACACATGGGGGTTCGGGGCCCGGGACAGGTCCAGCCGGTGGGGGTCGGCGAAGACGCGTTCGTCGTGGTTGGCCGAGGCGTGGAAGACCACCACCTTGTCGCCCGCGCGCAGACGCCGGCCGGCCAGTTCCGTGTCCACCGCCGCCGTCCGGCGGAAGGTGAGCACGGGAGGGTGCACACGCAGCAACTCCTCGACGGCCGTGCCGAGTCGGTGGCGGCCCGAGCGCAGTCCCTCGTACGCCTCCGGATGCTCCGCCAGCGTCAGCAGACCCCCGGGGGCCGCGCCGCGCACGGTGTCGTTGCCCGCGATCGTGAGCAGGAAGAAGAACATCTCCAGTTCGGCCGGGGCGAGTTCGGCATCGGTGGCGAGGGTGGTCAGCACGTCGTCGCCGGGATGGCGCCGTTTGAGATCGGCCAGCTCCCGCGCGTAGGCGAACATGTCCCGCAGCATCGCCGGGGAGCGCGGATCGACCGGCTTCCCGGTCGGGCCGAGGACCGCGGGGCCCGCCTCGTCGGGGTCCTGGTAGCCGATCACCCGCCGCGTCCAGTGCAGCAGCAGCCCGCGGTCGCGCTCGGGTACGCCGAGCAGATCCGTGAGGTTGAGCAGGGCGTAGTCGTCGGTCACCGCGGCGACGAGGTCACTGGTGCCGTCGCCCGACCGGGCCTCCCGCGCCGCCCGCCCGAGCAGCGTGCGGGCCCGCTCGCGCGCCACGGACGCGAAGTGCTCGATGCGGCGCGGGGTGAACGCCCGGCTCACCAGACGCCTCAACCGACCTTGTTCCGGCGGGTCCTGATTGAGCATCATGCGCCGGATGAACGGCAGATCCGCGGGGTCGGGATCACGGATCTGGGTCGCGCCGACGTGCGAGGAGTACGTCGAGGAGTCCTTGAGCACCCGGACCACGTCCGCGTGCCGGGTCACGGCCCAGAACCCGGGACCGGCCGGCCAGCCCAGCACCTCGGGTTCCTCCTGCCAGGCCACCGGGTGGTGATCGCGCAGGACGCGGTACGCGGCGTGGGGCACCCCGTCGGCGTACCGCCGCGGGTCGAACACGTCCGGAACGGGAGGCACGCCCGGCCCCGGCACGGCACTCACGCCCGACACGGGCGCCCACCGCAACGCCCGTCGGGGCACTCCCCCCGCCCCGCGCGGAGGCGTGGATCCACCGGAGCGTACGGGCGGGCGGCCGAGGCCGGCCACGCCTGCGCGGACACCGCTCGGCCGACGGACGGACCGGTTCCGGTGAGCACGGCGGGGGCACCGTCGCCGTGCACGGCACGGGGGAGCGCGAGGAAGGTCATACGGCCACGGTGGCGGGCGGACACCGGGTCGGCAAGGGGGCGGGGCGGCCCCCACCCGGACGAAGGCGCCGCGGTGTGCGGCTTTCGCACCGATTCACGCGATGGTGTGATCATGTCCTGGCCTGCGGATGTCCGCGCGGGGCCATGGGTAGGGCCCGGCCATGACGCAGCCGTTCGAACTCCCGCACTTCTACATGCCGTACACCGCCCGGCTGAACCCGCATCTGGACGAGGCCCGGGCCCACTCGGTCGAGTGGGCCCGCGGAATGGGCATGCTGGAAGGCTCGGGCATCTGGGAGCAGTCCGACCTCGACGCCCACGACTACGGCC
The DNA here is from genome assembly GCF_053599975.1 of Streptomyces sp. NPDC005141. Classification (NCBI taxonomy): domain Bacteria; kingdom Bacillati; phylum Actinomycetota; class Actinomycetes; order Kitasatosporales; family Streptomycetaceae; genus Streptomyces; species Streptomyces sp. NPDC005141. Next base: position 17,809 of record NZ_JBSFYW010000023.1, read on the forward strand.
TGTTGTGCGCGTACACCCACCCCGACTGCGACGGACCGGCCCTCTCCCTCATCACCGACTGGTACGTGTGGGTGTTCTTCTTCGACGACCACTTCCTGGAGACCTTCAAACGCACCCAGGACCGCGCCGGCGGCAAGGCCTACCTGGACCGGCTGCCCCTCTTCATGCCGCTCGACCTGTCGACTCCCGTGCCCGGGCCGGAGAACCCCGTCGAGGCCGGACTCGCCGACCTGTGGGCGCGCACCGTGCCCTCGATGTCGACGGAGTGGCGCAGGCGGTTCGCCGTCTCCACCGAGCATCTGCTCAACGAGTCGATGTGGGAGCTGTCCAACATCAACGAAGGGCGGATCGCCAACCCCGTCGAGTACATCGAGATGCGCCGCAAAGTGGGCGGCGCCCCCTGGTCGGCGGGGCTCGTCGAGTACGCGACCGCCGAAGTGCCCGCGTCCGTCGCCGAGTCGAGGCCGCTGCGCGTCCTGATGGAGACGTTCTCCGACGGCGTCCACCTGCGCAACGACCTCTTCTCCTACCAGCGGGAGGTCGAGGACGAGGGCGAGCTGAGCAACGGCGTCCTCGTCCTGGAGACGTTCTTCGGCTGCACCACACAGCAGGCCGCCGGGACCGTCAACGACATCCTCACCTCACGGCTCCACCAGTTCGAGCACACGGCGCTCACCGAGGTACCCGCGCTGGCCGTCGAGAAGGGACTCACCCCTCAGGAGGTCGGCGCCGTGGCCGCGTACACGCAGGGCCTCCAGGACTGGCAGTCCGGCGGCCACGAGTGGCACATGCGCTCCAGCCGCTACATGAACGAGGGCGCCGTCGAGGAGACGCGCCCCTTCGGCACGGGCGGGTTCGGGACGTCCGCCGCGGACATCGGCGCGCTGCTCTCGGCGGCCGGCGCGGAGCGGCTGCGCGCGTACACCCACGTCCCGTTCCAGAAGGTCGGCCCCTCCCTGCTCCCCGACTTCCACATGCCGTTCCAGGTCACCCTCAGCCCGCACCTCGCGGGTGCCCGGGGCCGCCTCGGCACGTGGATGCACACCACGGGGATGCTTCAGGAGGGCGTCTGGGACGAGGACAAACTCATCGCCTACGACCTGCCGCTCTGCGCGGCGGGCATCCACCCCGACGCGACACCCGAGGCGCTCGACCTCAGCTCGCAGTGGCTGGCCTGGGGCACCTACGGCGACGACTACTACCCGCTGCTCTTCGGCAACCGCCGCGACCTGGCCGCCGCCAGGCTGACCACCGCGCGCCTCTCGGCGTGCATGCCCGTCCACGGCGAGGAGCCCCCCGCCCCGGTCAACGGCATGGAACGCGGCCTGATCGACCTGTGGCGGCGAACCACCGCGGAGATGAGCCCGGACGGGCGGGCCACCCTGCGCGCGGCGGTGGACGTGATGACGGAGAGCTGGCTGTGGGAGCTGTCCAACCAGATCCAGAACCGCATCCCGGACCCGGTCGACTACCTGGAGATGCGCCGGGCCACCTTCGGCTCCGAACTCACCATGGGCCTGTGCCGCCTCGGCCACGGCCCGGCGGTTCCGCCGGAGGTCTACCGCAGCGGCCCTGTCCGGTCGCTGGAGAACGCGGCCATGGACTACGCGATGCTCCTGAACGACGTCTTCTCGTACCAGAAGGAGATCCAGTACGAGGGGGAGGTCCACAACGGCATCCTCGTCGTGCAGAACTTCTTCGGCTGCGACTACCCGACCGCGCTCGGCGTCGTCCATGACCTGATGACCCGGCGCATGGAGCAGTTCCAGCATGTCGCCGCCCACGAACTGCCCCTCCTGTACGAGGATTTCAAGCTCTCGGAGGAGGTGCGCGGGATCATGCGGGGCTATGTCGTGGAGCTGCAGAACTGGCTGGCCGGAATCCTGAAGTGGCACCAGGACTGCCGCCGCTACGGCGCGGCGGATCTGGCCCGGAGAGCCCACGGATTCGTGCCGGACCAGGCGCCCGCGCTGCCGTTCGCCTGGCGCGCGGAGCCCGCCTCGCTCTGAGTTGTTCCGACGGTCGGAGGCCGAGGTGACCGCGCGGACCTGCTCCGCGAGGCCGGGGGGTCCGCCGCGATGGCGCGGGCGACCCGGTCGTGCGTGCGCCCAGGCGGATCAGGTGCTCAGGCGGGACCGCCCGCGGGTGCGAGGCCGGCGTGGGCCACCGCGGCTCGTGCCAGCGCGCTCAGGACCGGGTGCGGGCGCGAGCCGTCCCCGGCCAGCTCCGGCTGGAACAGGGTGGCCAGGAAGAAGGGATGGTCCGGGAGTTCGGCGATCCGGACGTGACCGTCCTCGTCGTGCCCGCTGAACCGCAGTCCGTGCGCGCGCAGTGTGTCGAGGTGCCGCGCGGGCCCGTAGGCGCAGAAGTAGCGCTCGACCGTCCGCTCGGAGCCGATCACCGCCTGGGCGAGCGAGTCCGGCTCGACGGTGACGGTGGCCTCGTGGCCGACGAGCGAGCAGGCGAGCGGTTCGATCAGGAGGTCGTCGGTGTCGGCGCCGGGGTCGTTCTCGGCGTGCGCGGCGCCGGTGAGGCCGCAGACGTCACGGGCGTACTCCAGCAGGGCGTGCTGGAAGCCGCCGCAGGTGCCGAGGAACGGGATGCCGCCCTCGCGTGCCGTGCGGATCGCCGTGAGCACACCGGCCTCGCTGCGGTAGGGGCTGCCCGGGAGCACCCACACCGCGTCGAAGCCGCGTACCGCTTCCGGGTCCCCCGCGTCCTCGGACGGAATCCAGTAGGCGTCCAGCACGATCCGGTCGCGCCGGGCGAGGGCGTCGAGCAGGAGCGGGACACGGGTGTGCGAGACGACGTTGGGGGATCGGTCGCCGACCAGGGCGACCCTGGCGGTGGGCGCGGTGTTCGTGGTCATGCCGTTCATGCTGTGGGTGGCCCCCGGTTCACGTCCAACGATGATTTCTGCACCTTCGATAAGCACCGCTGATGGGATGCGGAATCCTGGAGCGCATGGACCCGCATCTCCTGCGTACGTATGTCACCGTGGCGCGGCTCGCCTCCTTCTCGGAGGCCGCGCGCGAGCTCGGCTACACCCAGTCCGCTGTCTCCCAGCAGATCGCCGTCCTGGAGCAGGACCTCGGCGCGCCCCTGCTCACCCGGCGGCCCGTCGCGCCCACCACGGCGGGCGAGCGGCTCCTCGAACACGCGCGACCGCTGCTGCTGCGCCTGGACGCGGCCCGCGCCGATGTGGCGCGGATGGCGGCCGCGCCCGAGCACGGGCTGACGCTCGCCGTCACACCGACCGCCCTCGGACCGCGTACGGTCGCGGCCCTTCCCGCGGCGGGCGTGACCCTGCGCGTCCTCACCCGCGACGAGGTCCCCGCGGCGGTCGCCACCGGCACGGCCGACCTGGGCCTCGTCGACGGACTCGCCGCGCCGAGCGACCCCCTCCGGCTGCCCGACGTGGCCCCGCTGACCACGCACGGCGTCAGCGAGGAACCGGTCTGCGTGCTGCTGCCCGCGTCCCATCCGCTCGCCAGCCGCGCGGGCCTGCGCCTCGGCGACCTGGTCGACGCCCGCTGGCTGGACGCCCCCGGCTCCGCCCTGCCGCTGGACCAGCTGCGCGCCGCGAACGGCGGTGGCGGATTCCGCCCGGCGCTGCGCTACGACGGCACGGACCTCCGCACCCTCACCGCCCTGGCCGTCGCGGGCCACGGCCTCGCCCTCCTGCCGCGCACCGCGGCCACCGGCGTGCCCGGAGGGGCCGCCGTGCCCCTCGTCGCGCCCCGGGTCGTGCACCGTACGGAGCTGGTACACGGCGGATCGCCCCGCGGAGCGGCGGCGGCCATGGCGGACAGACTTCTCGAACGGGGATGCTCGAACGGGGATGACAGTCTCACTCGTTAGGGAATCGTCGCGCGCCGGAGGCCGGGGTAGAGCAAGGGCCGAAGGCGGTCCGTAGAACATCTGCCGGAGGCGACCCATGGAACAGACCGCGTTGCGTCCCAAGCCGATGCCCGGTCAGGATCCGGGCGGTGGCGGTGGCGGTGGCGGCGATGCCGGTGGCGGTGGCCGTCCGCCCGGCGAGGTCCGGCGCCCGCACGCGGCGCGGCGCCGCGGCAGGCGGCTGATGACCCTGCTGTTCAGCCTGTTCGTCGGGTCGGTGCTGGTCCTGTCCGGCGTGGGGCTCGGCACGGTCGGCACGACGGTGATCGGCATGAGCAGACTGGCCGACCTGCAGAAGCGGGCCGGTGCGGCTGTGCAGACACGGCAGACCCCCGGAACCTCCGGGCTGCCGCGGTCCGGTGGCTCCACGACCGAGTCCGGCAGCGGCAGCCCGATCCCGTCGGGGCGGTCCGAGCGGGAGACCGGCCGGGCGACCCTCGGGATCGAGGCCGTCGACGCCCCCCAGGGCGGAGGCGCGCTGGTCGTCGGGGTGCACATCCCGGGTCCCGGCTACACCGCGGGCCTGGTGCGCGGCGATGTTCTGGCCTCCTTCGGCGGGACCGAGGTCGCCTCGGCCGCCGACCTCGCGCGCGCGGTGGCGGACGCGCAGCCGGGCAAGGAGGTCGCCCTCGGCGTGCGCCACGCGAACGGCGACCGCCGACAACTGACGGCGCTCCCGGGCATCGTGACCTGAGGCGGGCGGCCCGGACGGACGCCGCTCCGGTGTCCCGCCGCACGCGGGGTGGCCCCGCGGCCGGCCGGACTGTCGTTCGCGTGCTCCGTGGCCCGAGTGTTCCGTGGCCCGCTTGCTCCGTCGTCCGCGTGCTCCGGGGGCCTCGCCCTCGGAGGGAGGCGGGAAGCGAGGCCGGCCCGGCGCCGGCGGGAGGCCGTGGGGACGGCCCCAGGCGCCGGCGCATGCCCGGGGAGTGACTCGCACCTGACGGGCACTCGGGGAAAAGGGGCTGGCCACGCGGGCCGCGGGCCGCCAGGATGGCCGCATGCTGAGCACCCTCCTCGCCTTCCTCGGCGCCTGCACGCTGATCGCCGCCTCGCCCGGCCCGAGCACCGTGCTGATCATCAAGCAGTCGCTGCGCAGCCGGCGGTCCGGCTTCCTGACCGTGCTCGGCAACGAGACGGGCGTCTTCGTGTGGGGCGCCGTCGCCGCCCTCGGCCTCACCGCGCTGCTCGCCGCCTCCGAGATCGCGTACGACGTCATGCGGATCGTCGGTGCCGTCGTGCTCGTCGGCTTCGGCGTCCAGACGCTGTGGCGGGCGCGTCGCGACAAGGGGACCGCCGACGGCGGCTGGGAGGGCCCGGAGAAGAGTGGCTGGGCGTCCTACCGGGGCGGGCTGCTGCTCAACCTCGCCAACCCGAAGGCGGCCGTCTTCGCGATGTCCTTCCTGCCGCAGTTCGTGCCCGAGGGCGCCCCGCACCTGCCCACCATGCTCGGCCTCGCCGCGCTCTGGGCGGTCTACGAGGTGGGTTACTACGGCCTGTACGTGTGGTTCGTCGGCCGGATGAAGGCCGTCCTGTCCCGGACGGGCGTACGCCGGCGCCTGGAGCAGGTCTCCGGAGGCGTCCTGCTGCTCCTGGGAGCCCGCCTCGCCCTGGAGAGCTGACCGGCGGGCAGGCACAACCGGCTCGCGCACACCCCACCGGAGGGGCAGGATGCTGCCGTAGCCCCCTGGGGGAACTCCGGACACACGGAGGCATGGATGACCACCGCCACACCCGCGCCCTTCACCGCCGGCGACTACGAGGCCCGTATGCGGCGCGCCGCCGACGCCGCGGCCGACGCCGGTCTCGACGGCGTCCTGGTCGCGCCGGGGCCCGACCTGGTGTGGCTGACCGGGTACCGCCCGGTGGAGACCGAGCGGCTCACCCTGCTGGTACTGCGGGCAGGACACGAACCGGCCCTCGTCGTGCCCACCCTGGAGGCGCCCGACGCGGCCAAGTCGGCCGGCGCACCCGCGCTGACCCTCCACGACTGGACCGACGGCACGGACCCCTACGAGGTGGCCGCGCCCCTCCTGGAGCGCGCCGGCCGCTTCGGGGTGAGCGACAACGGCTGGGCCCTGCACCTGCTCGGCCTGCAGAAGCGGCTCCCCGACAGCCGCTACACCGCGCTCACCGAGGCCATGCCGATGCTCAGGGCCGTCAAGGACCAGGCGGAACTGGACCGGCTCGCGGCCGCCGGAGCGGCCGCGGACGCGGCGTTCGAGGAGATCCGGAAGGTCTCCTTCGCGGGCCGCAGGGAGTCGGAGGTCTCCGGCGACCTCGCCGATCTGCTGCGCCGGTTCGGGCACTCCCAGGTCGACTTCACCATCGTCGCCTCGGGCCCCAACGGGGCCAACCCGCACCACGAGGCCGACGAGCGTGTCATCGAGCACGGCGACATGGTGGTCCTGGACTTCGGCGGCCTCAAGGAGGGCTACGGCTCCGACACCTCCCGCACGGTCCACGTCGGCGATCCGGACGACGAGGAACGCAAGGTGCACGACATCGTGCGCGAGGCCCAGGAGGCCGGCTTCCGTGCCGTGCGGCCCGGAGCCGCCTGCCAGGACATCGACCGCGCGGCGCGCGCCGTCATCAAGGACGCCGGGTACGGCGACCACTTCATCCACCGCACCGGGCACGGCATCGGCGTCACCACCCACGAGCCGCCCTACATGGTCGAGGGCGAGGAACAGCCCCTGGTCCCCGGCATGTGCTTCTCCGTGGAGCCGGGCATCTATCTGCCCGGCCGGTTCGGGGTCCGGATCGAGGACATCGTCACGGTGACCGATGACGGCGGACGCCGCCTCAACACCACATCCCGCGAGATGGTGATCGTCGACTGACGTGCGACCGTCGACCGCGCGGCAACCGCCTCGCCCCCGCACCCGGACGACAAGGGCGCGACCATGACCCAGACACCGGCACCGACCACGGAAACAGTCCGCCGACTGGTCCTCTCACTGCTCACCGACGACACCGCGGCGGGCCCGGGACCGGAGGTGCGGCCCGTCGCGGAGGAGGGCGGGCACTCCACCTGGTGGGTGGGCCGACGCCATGTGCTGCGGCTCACCCAGAACCGCGACGCCTCGCTGCGCCAACGCCGTGAGCTGCGGCTGCGCGACCTGGTCCGCCCGCTCATCGGGGTCGCCGTCCCGGTGAGTGTCGCGCGGGGCGAGTGGGCGAGCGGACTGAGTTACACCCTCGACACCAAGGTGCCCGGCGTCTCCGGCGAGGAGCAGGACGTCTCGGCCCTCGGCGAGGCCGACCTGGCGGGGCTGCTGACCGGGCTGCGCGAGGTCCCCGTACGCCAGGCCGAGACGCTCGGTGTGCCGCGCACCCCGCCGCGCTCCCTGGAGACCCTGCGGGCCGCCGCGATACGCGCCGCCGAGCGGCTCCCCGCCGAGGAGTTCGACCCCGCGCGATTCGCCCAGCTCGCCGCGCCCGCCGCCGTCCAGCTCGGCGCGCAGACCGGCGCCGCGGTCCTCGTGCACCACCACCTCTCGGGCGACCACCTCGTGGTCAGCCCCGACGGGCGCGTGCGGGGCGTCCTCGACTGGACCGACGCGGTCCTCGGCGATCCCGCCGAGGACATCGCCGGGCTCGCCGCGGCCGTCGGCGCCCCCGCGGCCGTACGCGCCGCCACGCTCGCCGGATACGGCGCCCGCCCCTGCCTGCGCGGCCTGTGGCTGTCCCGCTGCGACACCGTCGTCCGGCTCGCCGGCCGCCGTCGAGGCCGCGCCCGCGACGACACTCCCGTCCCGCTCCTGGAGGCCCGGCTGCGGCGCGCCTGGGAGTCGATCCTGCTGGAACGGGTCACGGATCTGCGGGACGGACCGGACGACGTGCCGTAGGGCGCGGGGGGCGGGCGTCCGCCGGCGCGGGAGTGCGTGGGGTCCGCGCGGGTGCCCGATGCCCGTACGGAGTGGCCGACGTGGGGCGGGGAGCGTCTCGGCTGCGGCGCCGGCGCGCCGCACGAGCGCCCGCGCCGAGCGCGCCCCGGACGACCCTTGCGCCGAGCGCGCCCCGGACGACCTTTGTACCGAGCGCGCCCCGCGTGGGCGGCTGCGCCGAGCGCCTCACGCCTGTGCCAGCACCACGCACGACTCGCCCGGCACGTTCAGGACCCCGTCCGCGCCCGGTGCTTCGACCGGGTCCCAGGCCGCGAGGACCCGCGCGCGGCGGATGCCGAGGGGGATCGCCGTGGGGTCCTTGGACAGGTTCACGGCGACCCGGACGTCCCCGCGCCGGACGGCGAGCCAGCGGGCGCCCGGATCGTGGGCGACCCTGACCGCCGCGAGATCGGGGTCCGAGAGGTCGGCCTGACCGTGCCGCAGGGCGATCAGTTCGCGGTACCAGGCCAGCACGCGCGCGTGCGAGGGCGCCTCGGGCTCCGACCAGTCGAGACAGGAGCGGTCCCGGGTCGCCGGGTCCTGCGGGTCCGGGACGTCCTCCTCGGCCCAGCCGTGCGCCGCGAACTCCCGCCGCCTGCCGCGCCGTACGGCCTCCGCGAGTTCGGGGTCGGTGTGGTCGGTGAAGAACTGCCAGGGGGTGCCCGCGGCCCACTCCTCGCCCATGAAGAGCATCGGCGTGAACGGCGCGGTCAGCGTCAGCGCCGCCGCGCAGGCCAGCAGCCCCGGGGAGAGGGAGGCCGAGAGCCGGTCCCCCTGGGCGCGGTTGCCGATCTGGTCGTGGGTCTGCGCGTAGCCGAGCAGCCGCTGCGCCGAGACGCGCGCACGGTCGAACGGGCGGCCGTGATGCCGTCCCCGGAAGCTGGAGTACGTGCCGTTGTGGAAGTAGCCCGACGTCAGCGTCTTGCTCAGCGCCGCGAGCGGAGCGCGGCCGAAGTCCGCGTAGTAGCCCTGCGTCTCACCGGTGAGCGTGGTGTGCAGCGCGTGGTGGAAGTCGTCGTTCCACTGGGCGTGCAGCCCGAGACCGCCCTCCTCGCGGGAGGTGATGAGCCGCGGGTCGTTCAGATCCGATTCGGCGATCAGGAAGACCGGCCGGTCCAGGTCGCCGGCGAGGGCGTCCACGGCCGTCGACAGCTCCTCCAGGAAGTGCAGCGCACGGGTGTCCCGCAGCGCGTGCACCGCGTCCAGGCGCAGTCCGTCGATCCGGTAGTCGCGCAGCCATGCCAGCGCGCTGCCCACGAGGTACGCGCGCACCTCGTCCGAGCCGGGCGCGTCGAGGTTCACGGCGGAGCCCCAGGGCGTCTGATGGGTGTCCGTGAAGTAGGGCCCGAACGCGGGAAGATGGTTGCCGGAGGGGCCGAGGTGGTTGTGCACGACGTCGAGGACGACTCCCAGGCCGAGTTCGTGCGCCCGGTCGACAAAGCGCTTCAGCGCCTCGGGGCCGCCGTAAGGCTCGTGCACGGCCCACAGGGAGACACCCTCGTAGCCCCAGCCGTGCCGGCCGGGGAACGGGCACAGCGGCATCAACTCGACGTGTGTGACGCCTAGTTCCGCCAGATGCCCGAGCCGCTCAGCCGCGGCGTCCAGCGTGCCCTCGGGCGTGTACGTACCCACATGCAGTTCGTAGAGCACCGCGCCCGGCAGTGCTCTGCCGGGCCACTCGGCGCGCCACGCGTACCGCCCCTGGTTGACCACCGCGCTCAGTCCGTCGGGGCCGTCCGGCTGCCGGAGCGAGCGGGGGTCGGGCAGCACGGGGCCGTCGTCCACCGAGAACCCGTACCGGGTCCCCTCCTGCGCGTCCGCGTGGCCCGTCCACCACCCGGCACGCTCGGGATCGCGGTCCAACGCGCTCGTGACACCCGCGCAATGGAGTGTCATCCGGTCGGCCTGCGGCGCCCACACTTCGAATCGCACAGACGGTTCCCCCTTGTCGGCTCGCCGTGACATTGGCCCGTCCATGGTGCTTCACCGGAGATCAATTCGCTTTCGGATCCACCCTTTTGCCGCGTGTTCGTCGCCCTTTGGCCGCGTGAACGGCTCCACTCGGCCCCTCGCACCGTTTCGGGCTCTTCTGGACACCCCGTCGTTACTGCCCGACAATCACCATCGTGACGTCGTCCTTCGAGTTCCACACGTACCCCGCGCGGCTGTCCGACGCGGAGCGCGACCGGGCGCTCAAGTCCCTCCGCGACGGCGTCGCCCTCGGCCGCCTCTCGCACGACACGTTCATCCGCCGCATGGAGCTGGCACTGGCCGCCCGCCGGTCCGACGAGCTCGCCGTGCTCACCGCGGACCTGCCCACCGAGCGCCGCTGGTCGAAGCTGGTGTTCGGCACCGTGGAGGCCGTCTCCGGCTTCACCGTACGGCTGCGCAGGGCCTGGCAGGCCGAGCGCCTGCCCAAGCTGCAGCTGCCCAACCCCGGCAACCCCTACCCGCTCCGCATCGGCCGGGACCCGGCCAGCGGGCTGCGCCTCAACCACGAGACGGTGTCCCGGGTGCACGCCGAACTGAGCCGGCAGAGCGGCGTGTGGGTGCTGCGCGACCTCGGCTCGACCAACGGCACGACCGTCAACGGACGGCGCGTCATCGGCGCGTCCGTCGTGCAGGACGGCGACCAGATCGGCTTCGGCCGGATGCTGTTCCGCCTCGCTTCGGACTGAGCCCCGCCATCGCGGAGGACGCCCGGCCGAGTCGTGGTGCCGAGGCGGGCGGCGTCCGGCGTCCGGTCGGGCCGTGGTGTCGCGGCGGAAGGCGTCCGGTCAGGCGCGGTGCACCCGGCAGTGTGTCGGTCCCGGGGCGTGGTGTGTTCCCCGGGGAGTCCCCGCGTTCCGGTTCCCGCCCCGGACCGGCGTCCACCCGCCGATCTCCGCAACATCCCTTGCGTCCCACGGTGTTGACGTACCCCCGGAGCCGTGACTGACTGTGTGTACACCATGCACATCAGGTGAACCGACGGCACCGTACGAGTGGAGGTGTGCCCTGCCGCCACTCGTGCGCTACCCGACCGTGGACGAACTCGGCGTCCGCGCCGCCGCGCTCGTCGCCCGGCACCCCGACGCCGCCCGGCTGCGCCGCGTGGGCACCTCACGGGCGGGCACGCCGCTGTGGCTCCTGTCCGTCGGACACGGCAGCCGCCAGGCCCTCGTCGTCGCCGGACCGCACGCCAACGAACCCGTGGGCGGTGCCACGGTCCTGCGGCTGGCCGAACGGGCACTCGCCGACCCCCGGCTCACCGAGGGCGCGGACGCCACCTGGAACCTGCTGCTCTGCCTCGACCCGGACGGCTCGCGCCGCAACGAGGCCTGGCTCCGCGGCCCGTACACCCTCGGCCACTACTTCCGGCACTTCTTCCGGCCCGGCTTCCTGGAACAGCCCGAATGGCTGCCCGAGGGCGCGGACGGCACCGTCCTGCCGGAGACCCGCACCCTGCTCGGCCTCCAGGACGAGCTGAGGCCGTTCCTCCAGTGCTCCCTGCACGGCGTCGACGTCGGCGGCGCCTTCGTCGAGCTGACCCGCGACCTGCCCGGTCTCGCCCAGCGCGTCGCGCACAGCGCGGCCCGCCTCGGCATCCCGCGCGAACTCGGCCCGTACGACACCCTGTACTGGCCGGCGCTCGGCCCCGCCGTCTACCGCGTCCCGCCGCCGCGCAGGGGAGACCTGGCCGCCGCCATCACTGAGGCCGCGGTCGAGTCCACCTGGTTCCACCCGCAGCCGCACGGCACGGTGACGGCGATCGTCGAGGCACCCATGTGGGGTGTCGGCGCCGTCGAGGACCCGGCGCGCCCGGCCGATCCCGACGCGGTGCTCCGCTCCGTCAGCCGCACGCTGCGGCACGACACACGGCTCCTGGAAGGCATTCTGGCCCGCGTGCGGCCCGGCCTAGGCAGTTCGCCGGACGTGACCTGTCTCCTCGCGCCCGTCGACGACTATTTACTGGTCGGCCCCGGACTCGCCGACTCCTGGGATCCCGACGTGCGGGACGCCGGAGCGCGCGCCCTGCCGCCGCTCGACACCGCCCGGCTCACGGCTCTGCGCCTCGCCGGACGCCGGGTCGCGCTGCGCACGGCCGGGCTGCTGCACCAGCTGGTCACCGCCTCCGGGCACGACCCGTGCGACGCGCTGCCCGAACTCGACCGGCTGATCGACGCGTGGTGCGCCGACTACCGCGACGGCTGCGGGGCCCGCTGGATACCGGTCGCACGCCAGGTCGAATACCAGGCGCGGGTGGTGCTCGCCGCGTTCGACCTCGCGGGGCGCCGCGCGGGTGCGCGTTCCCGTTCGGGTGACCCGGACTGGGGTGCGCAGGCCACGGTGCCGATGCACCAGGAATGAAGAAGACCCTCTCGGCGCTCCGCGTCGCCCTGCTCGTACCGGTCGCGCTCCTCCTGGCGGGCGCGCCCCCGGCCGCCCGCGCGGCATCCGGCGAGGAACGGTCCGGCAACTGGCTCCGCCTCGGTGTCACCCGGGGCGACGCCCGCTCCAGCGACCCCCGCGGCGTCCTGCTGCTCTGCGACCCGCCCCAGGGTCACGCCCGCGCGACCGAGGCGTGCGGGCAACTCCGCGCCGCCGGGGGCGACATCGGCCGCATTCCGCCCCGGCCCGGCGCCATGTGCCCGATGATCTACGCGCCGGTGACCGTGTCGGCGTACGGCGCGTGGGACGGCCGCCGGGTCGACTACACGCACACGTTCTCGAACTCCTGCGCCATGGGAGCCGAGACGGGTGCGGTGTTCGACCTGCCGAGCTGAGTCAGGCGGCGGTGTCGCGGGCGTGACGGGCGGCCGCCATCACCGTACGCGCCTGGTGTTCGACCTGGTTCTCCAGCGGCACCCAGCGTGCCCGGAAGCGCTCGGCGAAGGCGTCGCTCCAGTCGGCCACCAGCTGTTCGAGATGGGGTGCCTCGCGGTCGCCGGCCTCCTGGAGGACGCGCAGCAGCATGGACGCGGCCCGCAGCGGGATCCGCCGGCCGAACGCGTCCACGCTGCCCACGTACGCCATCGTCGTGTCCGGAGGGGGCGCCTGCGACCAGTCCGCGGCGAGACCCGGCACGAGCCCCAGCGCCCACTTCGCCGCCCGCAGAAGGGGCCCGTCGGGTCCCGGCAGTCGTGGCAGGGCCCGCCCGAGCACCGCCTCCACCTGGAACGCGTCGGTCAGCAGCCGGTGCGCCAGGCGCCGCATCGCCGCCGCCGGGGCGGGGTGGGGCGCCGGATCGTCCACCAGGTCGCTGGCCCACATCGGCACCTCGACAACGGCCGTCAGACCGCCGTACCGGTGGGCGTGGTACCAGGTGCTGTGCCGGGCGTCGTCCGGCATGCTCGGGTACGCCGCGTCCGAGCCGGGCGCCGGCATCACATGCACCCCGGGACCGGAAGCGGGCCAGCCCGCGGCGTCCGACGCGGCCGTCTCGACCGGGATGCGCAGCTCCGCCGCGGACTTCGCGAACGGCTCCGCGAGCCCCGGGATGTCCTTGGTCAACTGCACCCAGCTGCCGCCCAGATCGGTCCCGTGCAGCGTCACCTGCAGGTAGGGCCGCAGCTCGTCGATGACCCGGGTCAGCGCGCGGGTCTCCGGCGGCAGACGGTCGGGCGGCAGGACGGAGGGCGACCACTCCGGCTGCTCGGGTCCGGCCGGACGGAAGAAGCCCAGATGGTAGTCGAGCAGGGTGCGCGGCGCGGGCGTCACATGCAGGCTCGCCCCGTCGGGGTCCGCGCAGAGCAGAAAGTGCCAGGAGGTGTCTCTTCGCAACTCCCGTCGGCGCAGCACGCGTTCGGCCAGCGACAGCAGCGTCGAACCGCCCGTCGGTTCGTTCGCGTGGGCCCCGGCCACCACGAGGACCGCGCGCCGGGCGTGACCGACGGACAGCAGGTGGAGGGGCCTGCCCGCGCGGGAGGTGCCCACTTGTCTCAGGACGCACAGGTCGGGTCGGTGGGCCGCCAACGCCCAGGCGGACGAGACGATTTCGGTCACACTGGGATAGCGCAACTCCGGCAGGTGACTCACCCCCGACTGGTCCGCCCTGCGTCGCTTTTGGCAGTACTCCACGGTCTCGGGTAACTGTCAAGGACGCGACGGAGCGGCTCCGCGGAGCGCAGGGTGGCATTTTCCCCTGGCAATGGACCGTCGCGGATGCGCCGGTTTCCCGGGTCCGGTGCGGACCGCACCCCCGGGCCTGCGGAGAACCGGGGGAGGGGCTCGTGGACGGAAGCCGGGGAAGGGCGGCAGGCGCCCGCGCGCGCCACGCGCGGGCGAGCCGGTGCCACGTACACGATTCACCCGTACGGGTGTACGGGAACTGCGGTCCCGGCCAGGCGGTGGTCGACTCGGAACAACCGCGCGCGGGTCCGGCGCGCAGACCCGAGGTGGTGGCCCGCGGTGCTGTGTCCTCATGGCCTTCCCGGCGAAGGCCGCCCGTCGGCGAAACCCGCCGGCCCACCGGTCGTCGGCCCGCCCCCGCCCCCGTCCGCGCCGTGCGCGCCTCCCCCGTCCCCCGCGGGTCCGCCGCCGCCGGGCTTCCTGACCGGGCACCTCTCGCCCGTCGCGGGTCCGCCGCCGAACCCGTACACGTCCCTGTCCCTCTCGCCGGTGACCCCGTTCGCGCCCCCGGGCCCCTCGTCCGAGGCGCCGTACCTGCCCCCGCGCGTGCCGTCCGCGCGTGCGACCGTCCTGCCGAGCCTGCTCGATCCCGGCACCGAGCGCGACCCCCACCCGCTCTACCGCACCCTGCGCCGAGACTTCCCCCTCGTGTACGACGAGCCGTTCGGCGCCTGGCTGATCAGCAGGTACGCCGATGTCCGCGCCGCACTCGCGGACCCGCGGCTCGTCCCGCCCTCGCCCGGACCCGCACCGGCCCGCCGGGAGGACGGCACGCCCGGCACCCACCGGGCCCACCTGTCCCCGGCGTTCCGTGGGCGCGCGCTGGCCGCCCTGGAATCGGGGGTGGAGCGCACCGCGTACGTCCTCGCCCGCCGCCTCGCGTCCCGCAGGGAGGCCGATCTCGTCGCCGAGTTCTGCCAGTGGCTGCCCGCCGCGGCGGCCGTCGCCGCGCTCGGGCTGCCCTACGAGGACACCGCGCGCGTGCACGCCTGGTGCCGCACGGGACTCGACCACCTCGGCGGCCACCTCCCCGGACTCGACGCCTACCTGCGCCCCCATGTCGTCCGCCGCCGTGCCCACCCCGGAGACGATCTGCTGTCCGCGCTGTGCGCGGTCCGGGCCGACGGCCGTCCCCTGCCGGACGAGGCCGTGACGGGTCTGGCCGGGGCGGTGCTGGGCGCCGCCGGCGAGACGACCGCACGCGCGCTCGCCTCGTTCCTCGCCAACCTCCTCGACCATCCGGGCCAGTTGGACCTGATCCGGACCCGCCCCGAGCTGACGGGCGGCGCCTGGGCCGAGTCGCTGCGCCGCGATCCGCCGCTGCAGATCGTGCCGCGCCGGACCCTCGAACCGATCGGCCCGATTCCCGAGGGCGCCACCGTGGCGTGTCTGCTCGGTGCCGCGGGCCGCGACCCGGCACGGTTCGCGGACCCGGACCGCTACGACGTCTTCCGCACCGACCCGGGTGAACTCGCGTACGGCTCGGGACCGCACTTCTGCCTGGGTGCCCCGCTGGCCCGGCTGACGGCGGAACACGGTCTGCGCGCCCTGCTGAGCGTCCTGCCGGACCTCCGCAGGGCGCCGGGACCCCGGCCTCCCGCCGAGGGTCTGATCAGCCGCTCTCCCCGGACCCTGCCGGTGCGTCTGCGCTGACGCGCTCCAGCAGCACGACGGGCGACCTCCCGAAGAGGTCCGCCACGCGCGCGTGCCCCGTGAACTCCCGCTCCGGCGAGTCCGGCGAGAGCAGATCGGCCCACCGTCCCTCGGGGAGCGCGAGACGGGTGTCGCGCCAGCCGCCGGCCTCCGCCAGCAGCAGCGACAGCCGGGTGACGGCCGTGATCACCTCTCCCGACCGCACGAACGCCGCGCAGTGCGCGGCTCCCGGGCCCTCGGCCGGCAGCGGCGCGTACGTCGCCGCGTCGCCGAAGACGCCGGGCCGCCGGGCGCGGAGCCGCAGCGCGGCGGCCGTGAGCGCCACCTTCTCCGCGGACAGGTCCCGCGGCGCGAACGCCCCCCGGTTGTCCGGGTCCACCAGCGCCCGGTACTCGTCCTCGGTGCCCTGGTACACGTCCGGCACCCCGGGCATCGTCAGATGGACGAGAGCTGCCCCGAGGACGTTCGCCCGCACATGCGGTGCCAGGGAGGCCCGGAGGGCGGCCACCCGCCGGCCAGGGGCCCCGCACGGCCCCTCGGTGACGAACGTCGCCACCGCGTCCTCGTACGCGGGATCCCGCTCGGTCCAGGCGGTGTGCGTTCCGGCCTCCCTGATGTGCTTCAACAGGGCGTCCCGGACCCGCGCCTCGTAAGCCGCACCGGCGCCTTCGCCCCTGCCCTCGCCCCCGCCCCTGCCCTCGCCCCCGCCCCCGCCCCCGCCCCCGCCCTCCCGCTCGTGCCCACCGCCGTCGTCGGCGGGTCCGAGACCGAACACGGTCTGCCAGGCGGCCCATGCCACCTGCGGGTCGGGCATCCCCGCCCCGTCGTGGGCCACCTCGGCGAGGACGTCGGACCAGCGCTCCGGGCACTGGGTGAGGACCGAGACGGCGGCGCGCACGTCGGCGCTGCGCTTCGTGTCGTGGGTCGACAGGACGGTTCCGGTGGCGGGCCAGTCGCGCTGCACGCGCGCGCAGTAGGCGTGGAAGTCCTCCGGGGACACCGCGGGGCTGCCCGGGTCACCGCCCACCTCGTTCGCGGACAGCAGCGGCACATAGCGGTAGAACGCGGTGTCCTCCACGGACTTGGCCCGCAGCGCCGACGAGGTCTGCGCGAACCGGGCCCGGAACTCGGCCGCCTCGGGCCCGTCACCGCCCCGCCCGAGCACCAGGTCCCGTACGACGTCCACGGCATGCGCCTCCTCGGGCACCCTGAACGCGGCCCTGGCCTCGTCGGCGGCCCGCTCGGTCACCACCAGGGACGCGTCCGTGGACGGATAGGGCCGGTACACCTCCAGCCGGACCAGGAGCTCCCGCAGCGCGGCGCCCAGGGCCCAGGGGGCGTGGTCGCGCAGGGCCGGATCGAGGGACGCGGCGCACAGGGCGCTCACCGCGCGCGTGAGGCGCTCCACCTCGGTGGCCAGCTCGTGGGTGACCACCTTGTACGCCGCCCGGCGCACCGTGCTCTCCCAGTGGCCGCCCCGGTCGGCCTGCGGGCCCGCGAACCGCCGGTAGCGGCCGAGGAGCCGGCTCGCGCCCGCTTCGTCCGTGAAGAGGCCGTCGACGTGCCGCAGCGCGTCGTAGCCGGTGGTGCCCGCCACGGGCCACGCGGGCGGGAGCGGCTCACCGTCCGCGAGGATCTTCTCGACGACCGTCCAGCGTCCTCCGGTCGCCTCGTGCAGCCGGCGCAGATACGCGTCCGGGTCCGCCAGACCGTCCGGATGGTCGACGCGGAGTCCGTCGATCACACCGTCGTCGAGGAGTTCCAGGATCTTCGCGTGGGTCGCCGCGAACACCTCCGGGTCCTCGACCCGCACGCCGATGAGCTCCGAGATGCTGAAGAAGCGCCGGTAGTTGAGGTCCGTGCGGGCCAGCCGCCACCATGCCGGGCGGTACCACTGGGCGTCGAGGAGCTGGGGCAGCGGCAGCTTCCCGGTGCCCTCGCGCAGCGGGAACACGTGGTCGTAGTAGCGCAGTATGTCGCCGTCGACCTTCAGGTGGCCGATCTCGGCGCCGAGGCGGTCCCCGAGCACCGGCAGCAGGATCCGGCCGCCCTGGGCGTCCCAGTCGATGTCGAACCAGCGCGCGTACGGCGACCCGGGCCCCTCGCGCAGCACCTCCCACAGGGCGTGGTTGTGGCGCGGGGCCATCGCCATGTGGTTCGGCACGATGTCCACGACGAGGCCGAGCCCGTGCTCCCGCGCGGTGCGCGCCAGGGAGCGCAGCCCCTCCTCACCGCCCAGTTCGGCCCGTACGCGCGCGTGGTCCACCACGTCGTAGCCGTGCGTGGAGCCGGGGACGGCCTCCAGGACGGGTGACAGGTGCAGGTGGGAGACGCCGAGCGAGGCCAGATAAGGCACGGCGGCCTCGGCGCTCCGGAAGGGGAACTCCGGCTGGAGCTGCAGGCGGTACGTGGCGGTCGGTACGACGGGAACAACCGGGCCGGGGACGACCGGGTCCGCGATCGCCGGTTCGGGACGCTCAGGTGTCATGGGAACCTACGTACCCGCCCGGCCCGATTTCCTGTCATCGGCGCACGCATATGGGCACGCACGGCGGCCCGGTCCGGTGGCCCGGCCGAAGGCGCGGTCGCAGAGGCCCCCGCCCCGCGCGCGTGCGCCCCACGACGGAAGCCCGCGCGCGCGTGCCACCGGACACGAGCCGCCCTAGGCGGGCCGCTGCAGCACCGTCATGCTCCGGTCGACCAGGGTCAGCCGGTCCCCGGCCGCGACCTTCGCGCCCGTACCCGGGGCGACTCCCTCCGGCTGGGACGTGTCGACGACGACCTGCCACTGGCGGCCGTGATCGACCGGTACGACGAAGTCCAGGGACTTCGGCGAGGCGTTGAACATCAGCAGGAAGGAGTCGTCGGCGATCCGCTCGCCGCGGGGGCCCGGCTCGGAGATCGCGTTGCCGTTGAGGAAGACCGACAGCGCCCGGGCCTGCGCGGAACCCCAGTCGCGCTGGGTCATCTCCTGGCCCTCCGGGGTGAACCACGCGATGTCGGAGAGCTCGTCGTGGGTGCCCTGGACGGGCCGCCCGTGGAAGAACCGCCGCCGCCGGAAGACGGGGTGGTCCCTGCGCAGCCACACCATCGCGCGTGTGAAGTCCAGGAGTTCGGAGCCGTCCTCCGGCCACGGCACCCAGGCCAGCTCGCTGTCCTGGCAGTACGCGTTGTTGTTGCCGCCTTGGGAGCGCGCGAACTCGTCGCCGTGGCTGAGCATGGGCACGCCCTGGGAGAGCATCAGCGTGGCGATGAAGTTGCGCTGCTGCCGGCCGCGCAGCGCCAGCACGGTCGCGTCGTCCGTCTCGCCCTCGGCGCCGCAGTTCCAGGAGCGGTTGTGGCTCTCGCCGTCGCGGTTGTCCTCGCCGTTGGCCTGGTTGTGCTTGTTGTTGTACGACACGAGGTCGTGCAGCGTGAAGCCGTCGTGGCAGGTCACGAAGTTGATGGAGGCGAGCGGGCGGCGTCCGTCGTCCTGGTACAGGTCCGACGAGCCGGTCAGCCGGGACGCGAACTCGGCCAGCGTGCGCGGCTCACCGCGCCACATGTCCCGCACGGTGTCGCGGTATTTGCCGTTCCACTCGGTCCACAGGGGCGGGAAGTTGCCCACCTGGTAGCCGCCCTCGCCGACGTCCCAGGGTTCGGCGATCAGCTTCACCTGGGAGACCACCGGGTCCTGCTGGACGAGGTCGAAGAACGACGACAGCCGGTCCACCTCGTGGAACTGCCGCGCCAGGGTGGCCGCGAGGTCGAAGCGGAAGCCGTCCACGTGCATCTCGGTGACCCAGTAGCGCAGCGAGTCCATGATCAGCTGCAGCACGTGCGGGGAGCGCATGAGGAGGGAGTTGCCGGTGCCCGTGGTGTCCATGTAGTAGCGGGGGTCGTCCGCCAGGCGGTAGTACGAGGCGTTGTCGAGGCCCCTGAAGGAGAGGGTCGGACCCAGGTGGTTGCCCTCGGCCGTGTGGTTGTAGACCACGTCGAGGATGACCTCGATGCCGGCCTCGTGCAGCGCCCGGACGGCCGACTTGAACTCCAGGACCTGCTGCCCCCGGTCGCCCCAGGAGGCGTACGCGTTGTGCGGGGCGAAGAAGCCGATGGTGTTGTAGCCCCAGTAGTTGTTGAGCCCCATGTCGACCAGACGGTGGTCGTTCACGAACTGGTGTACGGGCATCAGTTCCAGCGCGGTGACGCCCAGTTCCGTCAGGTGTTCGATGACCGCCGGGTGGGCGAGGGCCGCGTACGTGCCGCGCAGCTCGTCGGGGAGCGCCGGATGCAGCATGGTCAGGCCCTTCACGTGGGCCTCGTAGAGCACGGTGTGGTGGTACTCCGTACGGGGGCGCCGGTCGTCGCCCCAGTCGAAGTACGGGTTGACCACGACCGACGACATGGTGTGCGGCGCCGAGTCGAGGTCGTTGCGCTTGTCGGGCGACCCGAACGGATAGCCGTACACCTCCTCGCCCCAGGTGACGGAACCGGCGATCGCCCGCGCGTACGGGTCGAGGAGCAGCTTCGCGGAATTGGCACGCCGCCCGCGCTCCGGTGCGTACCGGCCGTGCACCCGGAAGCCGTACCGCTGTCCGGGCATGATGCCGGGCAGGTAGGCGTGCCGGACGAACGCGTCGGTCTCGCGCAGTTCCACGGCCGTCTCCGAGCCGTCGTCGTGCAGCAGACACAGCTCAATACGGTCGGCGGCCTCCGAGAAGACCGCGAAATTGGTACCGGCACCGTCGTACGTGGCACCGAGTGGATATGCCTCTCCAGGCCAGACCTGCATGGATATGACTCTTCCAGTAGTGCCGTGCCCCTGGGGGCGAGTCCGAGCCGAGTCTCCCCGAAAGTGATGGAACCTCCTATGACTTACATCCCTCTTACCCCATGACCAGGCATACCTCGTATGCCGAACCAGTGGGACTCGAGCGACTCCTGAAAACGCGGGGGGAGTGGGGGAAATGTGCGCAAGATAGTGCACCGCCATCTGGGCAAGGTGGTGGCGGGTGCGGCCATCGCGGTGGCCGGGACGGCCGTGATGGTCGGTATCACCCTTCCGGGGTCGGCGGGGGCCGACGAGCAGGGTGGGGGCCTGGCCGCCGGCACGACCGCGCAGGAGCGGGCGGCGCAGCGGGAGCAGGGCGGAGCGGTGCGGCCCGGCGTCGTCGAGCGGGCTCCGGCCCAGGGCGAGAAGGGCAAGGGCCGTGACCCGCTGACCGACGACGAGATGAAGCGCGTCGAGCGGATCGCGGTGAACCGGCAGTTGTTCAACGCCACCGAGAACGTCGAGGGTGAGCGTGGTCCGCAGCGGATCGGCGTCGATCTCGCCGAACCCGAGACGGCCGAACTGGACGACCCGAACGCGCCGCGCCGCGCCGACGTCACGTTCTACGACTACAAGGACGACACGCTCGTCACCAAGACCGTCAACCTCGACACCGGGAAGGTCGAGAAGACGGGCACCCAGCACGACGTGCAGCCGCCGATCAGCCGCGACGAGATGACCGAGGCGGCCGAACTGCTGATCGCCGACCCGCTCGGCGCCGGCCTCAAGGCCGACTTCAAGGACGCCACCGGCAAGGAACTCGCCTCGCCCGACCAGCTGATGCTCAACAGCATGGTCTACCGCGCGACGCCCGGCGCCCAGCCCGCCGTCCTCGACGCCTGCGGCGAGCACCGCTGCGTACGGCTCTTCCCGAAGGTCAAGAACGGGCCCTGGATCGACAGCCGGGACCTGGTGATCGACCTGAGCGCCCGCAAGGTCGGCAAGCTCGGCTGAGCGCCGCCCTCCTCTCCTTCCCACCTTCACTGCTTTCCGCAAGGAGTCACTTCTTCATGCGCGTCAACAGAAACAACCGTGCCCGCAGCCGGGCGGCGGCGGGCCTCTCGGTGCTCGCCCTGGCCGCCGGCGCGACGACGGCCGCAGGACCGGCCGTCGCCCAGCCGAAGGCCGCTCCCGCCCCGGCCGCCGACTGCAGCGCGGCGTACCGGATCGAGCAGAAGCTCGCCACCGGCACCACGTGGCGGATGTGCTGGCACTACGAGAGCGAGGCCGGGCTCGTCCTGGAGGACATCTCCTACCAGCCCCCCGGCGAGGCCGCCCCGATCAAGGTCCTCAGCAGCGGCAAGCTCGCCCAGATCGACGTCCCCTACGACGACGGCTCGGTCGAGTACAGCGACCTGACGGGCGCCGGCTTCGGTCAGGGCCTGGTCGACATGGTCCCCGCCGAATGCCCCGGCGGCGCCATCAAGACGGTCAAGGTCCCCGACGCGTGGGACCCGCAGCACGCGAACGTCAAGGGCCTGTGCACCACGACCCGTACCCGCGGTCACGCCTACCGGATGGAGGCCGACACCGGGAACAAGGTCTTCCAGAAGCAGGGCAAGGACCTGCTCGTCTACACCGTCAACAAGGTCGGCTGGTACGAGTACATCACCGAGTGGCGCTTCCAGGACGACGGCACCGTCAACATGAACGTCGGCGCCACCGGCAGCCTCTCGCCCGGTGACTACGACGCGGGTGACGGCCGCGGCTGGCCGCTGGGCAAGGGCGCCAAGGACTACGCCACCAGCCACAGCCACAACGTCTTCTGGCGGCTCAACTTCGGCCTGGACGGCTCGTCCAAGGCCAAGGTCGAGCAGTACGACTCCACGGTCAGTCCGCCCGCGAGCGGTGCCGAGGCGCCGAGTAACAAGACCAAGGTCACCAAGGTCACCAAGGAACTCGCGGGCGACGCCAAGAACATGCGCTGGTGGCGCCTCGTCAGCAACTCCGGCAAGAACAAGGACAATCACGCCCGCAGCTACGAGCTCGTCCCGGGCGCGACCACCAAGTACCTCGGCCGTGCCTTCACCAAGCACGACGTCTACTTCACCGAGTACAACAAGTGCGAGCAGTTCGCCAGCGACAACCTGCGCAACTGCGGTGCCGGGCACGGCAAATCCGTCGACAAGTGGGTCGGCGGGCAGACGCTCACGCACCCCGTCGTCTGGGTCAACGTGGGCTTCCACCACATCGCACGCGACGAGGACCAGCAGCCCATGCCGGTCCACTGGCAGGGCTTCTCCATCGCCCCGCGTGATGTCACCGCTATGAATCCGCTCACTCCGCCGGAGCTGGCGGACCAGAACGGGCATGTCGAACCAAGGTAGTTGGGAAACGACCTGTGCATCGGGCTGCACCGCTCGCCGCTCCCGGAGTACCCTTCCTTGATCGTTGATTGGGGCCTGGCCCCTGGGGAGTGCTCGGGGGAGCGGAAGGCGGTGCGCGGGTGGGCTCGGGAGGGCTGGAGTTGCCTCCTGGTGACGAGGGTCACGAGGGGAACTCCACAGATGTCCCGCCCGGCGCGGTGTCCCTGGCGCGGCCGATGGAAATGGGATCCATTGGACCGGAACTGGACTGGGGCGCCGACGCCTGGCGCGAGGTGCGTACGCGCGCCCAGCGAGCCGGGCGCGCCTACATCTGGCTGAACCTGGTCGAACAGCGGCTGCGCGCGGTCGTGGCCGCTGTTCTCCGTCCCATTTACGAACCCGTCCACGGCGACGACTGGGTGGTCGCCGCCGCGGGTCCCGCCGGGCAGGAGTGGGTGCAGCGCGCGGTCGCCGTCCGCGAAGTCAGCCGCCGCAAGGGGTATTTGCTCGACCCGGCCGACGACAATGTGCTCAGTTTCCTCACCTTGCCCCAGCTGCGCGAGCTGATGGTGCAGCACTGGCCGTGCTTCGAGCCCTACTTCGACGAACGCAGGGACGTCGAACTGGCCCTGGACGAGCTGGAAGTGACCCGGAACGTCGTGTCGCGCAACCGCGCTCTGTCCGAGGCCGTGCTGGGCCAGGCCGAGCGGGCCGCGTCGAAGCTCCTGGAGATCCTCGGCGCCGGGAGCGATGTGCCCTCCGCCCGTCGGCTGCCCGTGGACGCCGTCGAGGACCTCGTGGGCGACCGGTACGCGGACGTCGTCGGGGTGCACTCCGACCGGGTGCGGCTGCTGCGCCAGTTCCCCGCAGAGGACCTCTTCGGCGGATCCCGCCGGCTCGACGCGATCGGCATCGGCTTGAACCTGCTGGTGCAGAACTTCTCCGGACGCCGGCTGGTCCGCCTCGCCGAGTCCGGGTGCAGGACGCGGCTGCTGTTCCTGAACCCCGCGTCCAGCGCCGTCAAACGGCGGGAGCGTGAACTCGGCATCAGGCGCGGTGAGTTGAGCCGTGCCGTCGAGATGAACATTCTGCACATGCGACGGGTCCGGTCCAGGCTGCGCGACCCGGACGCCTTCGAGATCCAGGTCTACGACGAGACGCCGCGCTTCACCGCCTACCTCGTGGACGGGGACGGCTCGGACGGCATCGCGGTCGTGCAGTCGTATCTGCGCCGGACGCGCGGCATGGAGGCGCCGGTCCTGGTGCTGCGCGGCGGAAGCCGGCTCGTCAAACCGGACGAAAGCAATGAAGAGGGACTCTTCCCCACCTATCGCGAGGAGTTCGAGGTGGCTTGGGCCGATTCGCGGCCTGTCTCCTGAAGGGCTCTCCCTCCGGTCGAGCGGAACGCGGTCCTCGGATTGTCAGTGGCTCATGGGATCGTGGAGACCACTGGGGGAAAGCACCACGAAGAAGGGGGGCCGCCCATGGGCTGGCACCGGGAGCTGCTGATCGGCTTCGACCTGGAGACGACCGGGACCGATCCGCGCGAGGCGCGCATCGTCACGGGCGCCGTGATCGAGGTCAAGGACGGAGAGCCGGGAGGACGCCGCGAGTGGCTGGCCGATCCGGGCGTGGAGATCCCGGTCGACGCCGTGGCGGTGCACGGGATCACCAATGAGCGGGCGGCCACCGAGGGCCGGCCCGCCGACGAGGTCGCCGACGCGATCGCGGGCGTCCTCGTCACCTACTGGCGGACCGGCGTCCCTGTCGTCGCCTACAACGCGGCCTTCGACCTCACGCTGCTCTCCGCCGAACTGCGGCGTCACGGACTGCCGTCGCTGCGCGAGCGGCTCGGCGGCATCGACCCGGCCCCCGTCATCGACCCGTACACGATCGACCGCTCCGTGGACCGCTACCGCCGGGGCAAGCGCAACCTCGAAGCGGTCTGCACCGAGTACGGAGTGGTCCTGGACTCCGCCCACGACGCCTCGGCCGACGCGCTCGCCGCGGCCCGGCTCGCCTGCGCGATAGCCGGCCGCCACCCCAAGGTCGCGGCCCTCGGCCCCGCCGAGCTGCACCGCCGCCAGATCGACTGGTACGCGGAATGGGCGGCCGACTTCCAGAGCTTCCTGCGCCGCAAGGGCGACGCGGACGCGGTGGTGGACGGCACCTGGCCACTGCGGGACCTGGCGGACGACAGAGTCTGACCCGACCCGCGCACACAGCCCGCCGCGGCACACGGTGCCGGGATCACCGGGCCCCGCCCGGAGCGGATGCGGCGCGTGACCGGGAGCGGGGGAGCGGCCACCGGAGGCCACGGGGAGCCGACACCGGGGCACGTCCCTGGCGGGTGCCGGGGCGTACACGGGAGTCCGCGCCGGGTCGGGACCGGAGGACTCGCGATCTCGGCCGGTGGGAGCCGACACCGGGGCACGTCCCTGGCGGGTGCCGGGGCGTACACGGGAGTCCGCGCCGGTCGGGACCGGAGGGACTCGCGATCTTCACCCGGTGGGAGCCGGCACCGGGGCACATCCCTGGTGGGCGCCGGGTGCAGGGGAGCCCGCGCCGGGTCGAGACCGGGGGACCCGCGATCCTCGCCGACGAGGCGGCCGTCGGCGTGGAGGGCGATGCCGTCGGTCTCGGGGCCGACCGGGCGTCAGGTCAGAACGGGTACCAGCGCACCGTCTCGTCGCCGTCCCGCAGGGACGCCACCCTGCGTTCGAACTCCGCCAGCGCCTTGGGGTCGGCCGGCGCGTGCTGGGCGACCCAGGCGCAGCTGGCCGTCTCACGGGCGCCCCGGAGGACGGAGCAGCCCTCCCACGCGCGGACGTCCCAGCCGTACGCCGCGGTGAAGGAGTCGTACGCCTCGGCGGGAAGCCCGTAACGGTCGCGGGAGAGGGCCATGACCACCAGGTCGTGCTCGCGCAGATCGGCGGAGAAGGTCTCCAGGTCGACCAGGACCGGTCCGTCCGGGCCGACATGGACGTTGCGGGGCAGCGCGTCGCCATGGATCGGGCCCGGTGGCAGATGCGGGGCGAGCGCGGCGGCGGCCGCGGCGAACCCGTCGCGCCGCTCCCGCAGATACGCCGCGTCCACGGGGTCGATCGCGTCGCCCGCCAGACGCAGCCAGCGCTCCACACCGCCGAGGAGTTCGCGGGGCGGCAGGGTGAAGGAGGGTGACGGCAGCGCGTGCACGATCCGCAGCAGGGCGGCCAGATCGCGCGGCTCGGCGGGACGGACGGGCTCGGGCAGCCGGTGCCACACCGTCACGGGGTGACCGTCGACCAGCAGCGGCTCCGGCTCGGCGGCCCGCACGGCGGGGACCCCCGCCCCGGCTAGCCATACGGCGATGTCCAGCTCCCGGCGCGCGCGATCGAGGAGTTCGGCATCGCGCCCCACCTTGACGACCAGGTCGGCGGCGGCGAACACCGCGTTCTCGCCGAGGGCGAGGAGCGACGCGTCCCGCGCCGGCCCCGGCAGCACCTTCGCCGCGGCCAGTACGTCCCGCGCCCGTGCCTCGTCCATCGCTCGCCTCCGTGTCCTCGCGCGCCGCCCGCGCTGCCCTCGCGTACGACGGCGTGGGGTTCACGCCATCCGTCGGCCAGTGTCCCATTCCCACAGGTCGGACCCGGTGCGTGGTGCCCTGAGCCGCGCGGTGCCGCCCGGCGGGTCGTGATGCCGGAGGCGCCGGCCGGTCCTGCGCGAAGCGGCCGCGGTACTGGTCGGCGGGCCCGGGGCGGTTCGGCGGCCCGACGGCAGCCGGTCGCGGATGTCGCCAGGGGAACGGCATGTGAGGGAGGCGGATCCCAGCGAAGCGGAACCGCGCGGCCGAGGGCCGCAAAGGGGGGCAGGGGGCCGCCGGAATGTCACCGTCCACGAGTCCCGCGACGCCCTTCCGTCACGGTTGCGCCCAGACAGTGAAGTCCTGGCGCACGTTGAATAACGGTCGGGTCATTGCATAACGCTCGGATAACGCAGGGCCTGCCGGGAAATCCCATGGACTCGGGTTCTGATTGGACCGTTACCCCCCTGAAAAGGTTGCACGCGGGGGATCTTGTAACTCAGGTAAGGGGATTCCTAGCGTGAGGTTAATTCCAGTCGAACATCAGGAAGTTGACCCATGCGACTCATACGTCGAGACATTCCGGACCTCGCCGAGGTACGGCGCATCACGGAGAAGAAGCGCGACGCGTGGTGGACCGTGCTGCTCGTCGACCCGGTCGCCACACCGCTGGTCAGGCAGCTCGCCATGCGGACGAGGGTCACGCCGAACCAGATCACCTGGGGCGCGTTCCTGCTGGGCCTGGTCTCGGCGGCCTTCTTCGCGCTCGGCGACTGGCGCTGGCTCGTCGCGGGTGCGGTCGTCTATCACGTCAGCTTCATCTTCGACTGCATGGACGGCAAGCTCGCCCGGCTCACGGGTCAGGGCTCGGTGTTCGGCGCCTGGCTGGACTTCGTCTTCGACCGCATCCGGGTGGCCGTGTGCGCGATCGCGCTGATGGCCGGGCAGTATCACCGCAGCGGGGAGACGCTGTACATCTGGCTGGCCCTCGCCGTCGTGGGACTCGACACCCTGCGCTACATCAACTCCCTGGAGATCTTCAAGATCCGTCACTCCATGCGGAAGCAGATCAAGTCCCGGCTCCGGGAGGCGCGCCGTGCCGAGAACCAGGCCGAACTGGCCTTCATGGAGGACCTGCTGCGCGACAACCCCGAGGCCGACATCGAGCAGGACATGGGCAGGGCCGAGGCGGCCGCCGGGGCGGAGGGCGCGACGACCGTTCCGTCGCCGCAGGTCATCGATCTGCAGCGGGAGTTCCGCAGCCGCTTTCCGGCCTATCTGCGGATGCGTTCTCTCCTGTTGCGGCACCGGATTCGCCCCCACCTGGTGAGCGGAATCGAATTCCAGATGGGTGCCTTCATCATCGGTCCGCTTCTCGACGCCGTCCTGGAGGCGACCGTCGTCTCCGGGGTCCTGCTTCTCGTCTTCGAACTCGCCATCATCTACAAGCTTCTGCTGTCCACCCGGGATTTCACGCGCACGATCAACTCGTTCGAGCGCGACGCGGTGACCAAGGCCGCCTGAGCCCCCTCTCCGGGTGGACGGCATGGTGGCCGGGGCGGCACACACCCCGGCCACATACGAGGTTCGCCGTACGGGCGTGGGTCACTCCAGCCCGGGATGGGGCCCCGCCAGCACGCTCGGCCGGGACACGAACGCCGCCTCGGGGCCGAAGCGGGAGTCGAGGGCGTCCGCGAGGTCGTTCAGCGCGCGGGGGCAGTCACCGTTGAACGAGGAGCCGTGCATCACGGCGAGTGTGGCGGGCCGCAGCTCCGCGAGCGAGCGCAGCGTGGCCGTCGTCGCGGTCAGGCACGAGATCTGACGGAACAACTCCTCCGCCTCCAGGCAGAGTTCGACGAGACCGTCGGTGGTGACGGCGGGCCCGTTCCCCAGGTGGGTGAACAGGTCACCGCAGAACAGGGTGCGGGTGTGCTCCTCGAAGAGCAGCCGAGCCTCCCAATTGTGGGGTACGTGCGGGGTGTCGATGTTGCGGACGACCCGCCGCACCTCGTGGCCGCCGATGTCGAGACGCTCTCCCCCGCCCATCGGCCGCGGCGGCCGGGAGACCAGGTCGTTGAGCGTGACCAGGCAGCCCAGGGTGTTGTGCGCGACCTCGGCGTGCTGGGCCTCGGCCAGGAACTCGTTCACCGCGCCGCACTCGTCGGCCTCGACATGCCCGAACGTGATCCAGCGCAGCCGGTCCACCGGCATCACGCGCGCGATGGCCTCGGAGACCGACGGGAACAGGGCGCGCATCCCGGTGTGGAAGAGCAGGGGTTCCTCCGCCGCCACCAGGAACTGGTTGAAGGTGAATCCCGCCGGCGGGGCGATCTCGGGGACGTGGGTGGAGATCCGGTAGATGCCGTCGGCGATCTCGTCGAGACGCGTCTGCACGGTGAGCCGTCCCTTCGTCGCGGTGGCCCCGCTCTCCGTAGTACCCGATCCCCAGGTGGGCCGCGACCGCTGGTGCCTATCCGCTGGACGAGACGTATCGTCTCGCTTAACCTGAGTGCATGACCACGCGACCCGCCCATATCGCCATGTTCTCCATCGCCGCCCACGGCCATGTGAACCCGAGCATCGAAGTGATCAGGGAACTCGTCGACCGCGGCCACCGTGTCACGTACGCGATTCCGCCCGCCTTCGCCGACCGGATCGCCGAGGCCGGCGCGGAGCCGAAGCCGTGGAACTCGACGCTGCCCACCGACGACGATCCGGACGCGTGGGGGACCGAGCTGATCGACAACATCGAGCCGTTCCTGACGGACGCCCTGCAGGCCGAGCCGCAGCTCGCGGCGGCGTACGCGGGGGACGAGCCGGATCTGGTGCTGTACGACATCACCGCCTATCCCGCCCGGGTGCTCGCCCATCGCTGGGGCGTCCCCATCGTGCAGCTCTCACCGAACCTGGTGGCCTGGGAGGGCTATGAGGAGGAGGTCGGCAGGCCGCTGTTCGAACCGCTCAAGCAGACCCCACGCGGCAAGGCGTTCTACGAGACCTTCGCCGGCTGGATCGCAGAGAACGGCATGGACCTGAGCGTCGAGGACTTCATGGGCCGCCCCGACCGCTGCCTCGTCCTCATCCCGCGGGCCCTTCAGCCGAACGCCGACCGCGTCGACGAGCGGCGCTACTCCTTCGTCGGGGCCTGTCAGGGCGACCGTGCCGCGCAGGGGGAGTGGCAGCGCCCCGCCGGTGCCGGGCGGGTGCTGCTCGTGTCACTGGGTTCCAGCTTCACCAAGCAGCCCGCCTTCTACCGCGCGTGCGCCGAGGCCTTCGAAGACCTGCCGGACTGGCATGTCGTGCTGCAGATCGGAAAGTTCGTCGACCCGGCGGAGCTGGGCGAGCTGCCCGGCAACGTGGAAGTGCGCCCGTGGGTGCCGCAGCTCTCGGTCCTCCGGCAGGCCGACGCGTTCATCACCCACGCGGGCGCGGGCGGCAGCCAGGAGGGACTGGCCACCGGCACGCCGATGGTGGCCGTACCGCAGGCCGTCGACCAGTTCGGCAACGCCGACATGCTCCGGACGCTCGGCGTCGCCCGGTACCTCCCCATGGAGGAGGCCACCGCCGCCACGCTGCGCGAGGCCGTCCTCGCGGTGGCCGACGATCCCGAAGTGGCGCGCCGGCTCCGGGAGATCCGCGAGCGGATGGCGCTGGAGGGAGGCCCCCGGCGGGCCGCCGACCTCATCGAGGCGGAACTGCGCGCGGGGACCTGAACCGCGCGCGAAGGGCCCGTCGGCCCCCTCCCCGAAGGAGGAGACCGACGGGCCCTGAGGGACCGACAGGCCCTGGAAGGTGCGGAGTTGCACCCCGGCAGGTCGTTCCGGTGGCCGGTTACACCCCGGCCCGCTCACCCTCGATCGTCACCGGCACCGGGGCCGCGACGGCCTCGGACGACTCGTCGTGCGTGAAGTCGGGCATCCGGTTCAGCCACTTCGGCAGGTACCAGTTGTGCTCGCCGAGCAGCGCCATCACCGCGGGGAGCAGCACGCCCCGGATGATCGTCGCGTCGATGAGCACCGCGGCCGCCAGGCCCACACCCATCTGCTTCATGGACTGCATGGACAGCGTTCCGAAGATCGCGAAGACGGCGACCATGATGACGGCGGCGCTGGTGACGACACCGGCCGTGGTGACCACTCCGTGCCGGATCGCGTCCTTGGTGCTGCGGCCCCGCAGCCGTGCCTCACGGATCCGGGAGACCACGAACACGTGGTAGTCCATCGAGAGCCCGAAGAGGATCACGAAGAGGAACAGCGGCAGCCAGGTGACGATGGCGCCGACGCCCTCAGCGCCCACCAGGGACGCACCCCAGCCGTGCTGGAAGACCGCGACCAGGATGCCGTAGGCGGCCGCCACGGAGAGGAGGTTGAGGACGATCGAGGTGATCGCGATCGTCAGCGAGCGGAAGGAGAGCAGCATCAGGAGGAAGGCGAAGACGACCACGAAGGCGAAGACCGGGGTCACCGAGCCGACCAGCTGGTCGTTGAAGTCATGTGACCCCGCGACCTGTCCGGTGATCGGGGCCTGTACGCCGTCGACCTTGCCGAGTGTCTCCGGGCGCACCTTGTCGCGCAGCAGTTCCAGGCTCTTCTCCGCCTTGTCCTGGTCGGAGCCGCCGACCAGCGGGACGTAGACGAAGGCGACGTTGTGCTCCGCGTGCACCTTGATGTCGACCGGGCCGCGCGAGGCGCCCGAACTGATCGCCGCCGCCCGGAAGTCGGTGAGCGCCGCCTTCACATCGGCGGCGTTGATGTCCTGCGCCTTGACGACCACCTCGGCCGGCTCGGAGCCGCCGGGGAAGGCGTCGTTGACCCGGTTGTACGTGCCCACGATCGCCAGCGAGTTGCCGAACTCCTTGTCCAGGGTGAGCTGTTGGGTCTTCATGCCGAGTGCCGGAGCGGCGATCGCGAGCAGCGCGCCCGTCGCGACGACCAGGGAGATCGCGGGCCGGGCGAGCACGACGCGCAGGACGGCACTCCAGAACCGGCTGCCCTCGTCGGCCGGACGACGGTTGCTCCGGCCGCCGTTCGCGCCGCGCCGCTTGGCCCGGTGCAGGAACGGGAGACGGCCCTTCTCGACCCGCTCGCCGAGCAGGGAGAGCAGCGCGGGCAGCACGGTGACCGAACCGACCATGGCGACGGCGACGACCATCAGCGAGGCCAGGCCCATCGCCTCGAACTCGGCGAGCCCGGTGAAGAGCATGCCCGCCATCGCCACGCACACGGTGACACCCGAGACGATGATGGCGCGGCCACTGGTCGCGGCGGCGATCCGCAGCGCGGTGGCGGCGTCACGGCCCGCCTCGCGCTCCTCGCGCTCACGCCGCAGATAGAACAGGCAGTAGTCGACACCGACGGCCAGACCCACCAGCAGCATCACGGAGTTGGCCGTGTCGCTCATCGGCATCAGGTGGCTGACGACGCCCATCAGGCCCATCGTCGCCATGATGGCGGTTACCGCGAGCGCCACCGGAAGCAGCGCCGCCACCAGCGCGCCGAACGCGATCAGCAGGATGCCCAGCGCCACGGGCACGGCGGAGAGCTCGGCCTTCTGGAAGTCGTCGCCGAACGCGTCGTCGTACTGCTTCATCATGCTGGCGCCGCCGATCTCCTCGATCCGCAACCCGGCGTGGTCCTTCTGTACGCCCTTGACGGCGTTCAGCACGGGCTCCACGCGCTCGCCCGCCGTCTCGGAGTCGCCGCGCATGTCGAACTGAACGAGCGCGCTGCGGCCGTCCTTCGAGATCGTCTTCGTGTCGTACGGCGATGTCACGTCCGTGACCTTGCCGGTGGCGTCGACCGCCTCGACGACCGCGGCGACCGCGCTCCTGAACTCGGCGTCCGTGGCCTTCGTGCCCGCGTCCTTCGCCTGGATCAGGACCGTCTCACTGGCCGGCTCCTTGATGTCGGCGTCCTCGATGATCTTGGCCGCGGTGTGCGTCTCGCCCTTGAGCTGGTCGCTCTCCTTGACGTCGACGCGGCCCGCCGCGGAGCCGAGGCCCATCGCCAGGACGACGAACAGCACCCAGATTCCGACGGCCGCCCATCGGTGGCGGGCGCTCCAGCCGCCTGCTCGCGCGGCGATGCCCCGCACCCGTGTGTCTCCGTTCCCCATGACGGGCCAGCCCCCTTGTGCGCGGTGGCAACCCCCTGTCGCCACCTTTGGTATTGAAGGTATGGGGCGGATAAGCGCGTCTCCTCGTGCTGCCTGGTGAACCCTCGGCACTCCGGCTCCTCCCCGCGGACCCCGGGGTCTCCGCACTGGGGAGGACAGAGGCCCCTTACACGTAGTGGCGCTTCTCGGGGACGCCGCTCAGGGGCGGCCACGTCATGAAGGCCGCCGGGCGGCCCGGTGGCACCCCGGCCGTCGTGCCCACCCCGCGGGGCACGACGCCCGTTTTAAGGTGGGCGGATGACGACGACGTACGCGGCGCTGTTGCGCGGCATCAATGTGGGCGGCGCGAAGAAGGTGCCGATGGCCGAGCTGCGCACCCTGATGGAAGGACTCGGGTACGGCGACGTCCGCACGTATCTCCAGAGCGGGAACGCGGTGTTCAGCAGCGATCACGGTGACGAGGACTCCCTCGCCGGGGAACTCTCCGAGGCCATCGAGAAGCACTTCGGCTTCGGCGTCGGCGTGCTCGTCCGTGATCGCGGCTATCTGCGGGCCGTCCGGGAGGCGTGCCCGTTCCCGGCCGCCGAACTGGAGGGCAAGCAGGTGCACGTCACGTACTTCTCGGACCCCGTCGACGCCGGACGCTTCGCCTCCGTCGAGCCCGCGGCCTTCCTCCCCGAGGAGTTCCGCCTCGGGGACCGTGCCCTCTACCTGTACGCACCCGACGGTCTCGGCCGCTCCAAGCTGGCGGAGGCCCTGGCGAAGCCCAAGCTGCTCAAGGGCGTCCTCGCCACCACACGGAACTGGAACACCGTCGTCAAACTGGAGGAACTGACCGGTGCCTGAGCGCAATGCCGCCGTCGAGGCCGCCATCGAGGGCGAACTGCGCCTGCTCGACCCGGCGGTCCGCCGCTCGCCCGACCTCGTCGGCGCGCTGCTGCACCCCGACTTCTACGAGTTCGGCCTGTCCGGACGCATCTGGGACCGTGCCTCGATCCTCGCGGCGCTGGCCGCGGAGACGGAGACCGGGAGCCGCAGCACGACCTCGCGAATGAAGGGCGTCCAGCTCGCCGCCGACCTGGTCCATCTGACCTTCGACACCGACAACAACGGCCGCCGGGCACACCGGAGTTCACTGTGGCGGCTGACCGGGAACGCGTGGCTCCTGTACTTCCACCAGGGCACCCCGTTCGGCCCCGTGGAAGGGTGACCCCCGAACCCGCTGCCCGCTACACCCTTCTGTGCGAGGCTCGTCGCATGCGCTACATCATCATCGGGGCAGGGGCGGTCGGCGGAGCCATCGGCGGTCGGCTTGCCGAGGCGGGGCACGAGGTCGTCCTCGTCGCGCGGGGCGCGCATCTCGCGGCGCTGCGCGCCGACGGGCTGCGGTTCATGACCCCCGAAGGCCCCCGCGTCCACCGGCTCCCCGCCGTCGACGGACCGGAGACGCTCGGGGAACTGCGCGGCGACGACGTACTCGTCCTGACCGTGAAGACCCAGGACAGCGAGGCGGCCCTGCGGGACTGGGGACCGAGCCCGGTCGCGGGCGGCGGCACGGCCGCCGAGCGGCTGCCGGTGGTCTGCGCGCAGAACGGCGTCGAGAGCCGCCGTCTGGCGCTGCGCCGCTTTCGCCGGGTGTACGGCGTCTGCGTCTGGCTGCCCGCCACCTTCGTCGAACCCGGCGTCGTCGCGGCTGCCGGCACCCCGCTCACCGGCATCCTGCACCTCGGCCGGGTTCCGCACGGCACCGACGACACGGTCCGCCGGATCGCCGCCGACCTGGAGACGGCACGCTTCGAGGCACCGGTCGTGCCGGACGTCGCGCGCTGGCAGTACGCCAAGCTCCTGGGCAATCTCGCCAACGCGATCGAGGCGGTCAGCGGGGTCCTCACCAGCGAGGAGGGCCTGGCGCTCTTCGCGCGGGTACGGGCGGAGGGCACGGCGGTGCTCGACGCGGCCGGTATCGCGTACGCCGGCGAGGAGGAGCAGAGCCGGGCCCGCGCCGGCAAGATCACCTTCAAGTCCTTCGACGGCTCCGAGCGCGGCGCCGGCTCCTCCTGGCAGTCCCTGCAGCGCGGCACCGGCACCATCGAGGCCGACTACCTGAACGGCGAGATCGCGCTCCTGGGCCGGCTGCACGGCGTAGCGACCCCGCTCAACGATCTGCTCCAGCGGCTGGCCAACACCTTCGCGCGCGAACGCCGGGAGGCGGGGGCGATGCCGGTGACGGAGCTCGTACGTCTGGCCGACGAGGCTGTCGCGTTTGTTCAAGAGGAACGGGCGCCGCGTCCCTAGCGTGGAACCCATGAACGATCCGTACGAGAACGTGTATCCGCACATGGTCGAATGTGCCGCCGAGGCCGCCCGCGTGGCCCGCGGTGTCACGGCGGCGCAGCTGTCCGAGTCCTCGCACTGCACGGACTGGGACGTCCGCACCCTGGTCAACCACTGGGTCCTCTACACCGCGCACGGACTGGAGCACCGGGCCCTGCGCCGGCAGCTCCCCGACGAGCTGACCGCGCGCGACTTCACGGCCGAACCCGGCTGGGCCGAGGCCTACGCCGAGCAGCTCGACCGCGCGGTCGCCGCCTGGGACGACCCCGCCGTGTGGGACGGCGAGGTCGACATCGGTGTGGCGAAGATGCCCGCGGCGGACATCGCCTCGATGGTCGTCAAGGAGATGGCGGTGCACGGCTGGGACGTCGCCGCGGCCACCGGTCAGCCGTTCCGTGTCTCGGACGGCGCGGCACGGTTCGTCCTGGACGTGGTGGACACCCATGCCGAGCTCTACCGCCGCTACGACGGCTTCGCCGACCCGGTGGAGGTGCCCGAGGACGTGCCCCTGTTCGAGCGCGCCCTCGCGCACAGCGGCCGCGATCCGCGCTGGTCCACGGCGTAGGAAGCCCGGTCCGGCGCGGCGGGAGACCCTGGTCGGCCGTGCGAGGAGACCCCTGTCGGCCCGGTGGGCGGACAGCGGGGCACACGGCCGGCCGCCGCTGGTCCGGCGCGGCGGGGGCGTCGGTTCGACGGTCGATTGGACCAGGAATTCGGCAGCTGATTGGGCCGGGACACTGCGCCAATGCGTGACTAGCCTCGACGGCATGACGACCACCTCGCCCACCCGCGTCGACTTCTGGTTCGACCCCGCCTGCCCCTTCGCCTGGATCACCTCACGCTGGATGCTGGAGGTCGAGCGGGAGCGTCCGCTCGACCTCCGCTTCCACGCGATGAGCCTGTACCTGCACAACATCGGCAATGAACTGCCCGACTGGTACCGCGAGTTGGTGGACAAGTCCATCGGTCCGGTACGGGTCGCGGTGGCCGCGGCCGAGCGGCACGGCGAGAAGGTGCTGCGCGATCTCTACACCGCGCTCGGCACCCGCATCCATCAGCGCGGGGCGAAGGACTTCGACGCCGTGGTCGCCGAGTCGCTCGCCGAGCTCGGACTCCCGGCCGAACTGGCCGACGCGGCCCACGACTCCTCGTACGACGAGGCGGTGCGCCGCAGTCATGACGCCGGGACCGAGCGGGACTCCGAGGCCTATGTGGGGACTCCCACCATCCATGTCGACGGAACGGTGTGGTTCGGCCCGGTACTCAGGGCCGTCCCGCGCGGTGAGAGGGCCGCCGAACTGTTCGACAGCTTCCGTGTCCTCGCCGCCCACCCCGACTTCTTCGAGCTCAAGAGGACCCGCACGGGCGGGCTCGCCTTCGACTGATCCCGCCCCCGGCAGCCGGGGATCAGGCGCCGATCGCCTGCAAGGACGGCATCCGGGCCTCGTCGTAGCGGTCCAGCAGGACCCGCGCGACCTCCGGCGCGGGACCGAGGACATCGGCGAGGACGTCGGCCCCGGCGGCACCCCGGGCGATCCGGTCCGGCAGGAAGCCGGGGGCCAGGACGTACGGGGCGACGGCGACGCGCTCGCAGCCGAGGGCGCGGAGTTCCCGGACGGCGTCCTCGGTGCGGGGAAGGGATGCGGAGGCGAACGCAGGCCGCACGGCGCACCAACCGGTGTGCCGCCACTCCCGCGCGATTTCTGCGATCACTGCGATCGCCTCCGGGTCGGTGGACCCCGCCGAGGCCAGCACGACCCCGGTCGAGGACTTGTCGGCGGGCGTCAGCCCGGCCTCGTACAGTCGGCGCTCGAGCGCCGCCGTCAGCAGCGGGGACGGACCGAGCACCTCCGCCTGTCGTACGCGCAGCCGCGACGGTGCCTCCCGCAGCACCGCCGGGATGTCCGACTTGGCGTGGAAGGCGCGGGTCAGCAGCAGCGGCAGGGCCACCACATCGCGAACGCCCTCCGCCGCCAGAGAGTTCAGCACCCCTTGTACGGAAGGGATGTTGAAGTCGAGGAAGGCGGTCTCCACACGCAGGCCGGGGCGCTGGGCGCGCACCCTCCGTACCAGGGCGTGCACCGTCGCGGCGTGCCGCGGGTCGCGGCTGCCGTGGGCGATGACGACGAGGACGGGGCGCTCCGGCCTGCTCATGACGGGGTCAGCCCTTCACCAGGAGTCCGCGGCTGCGCAGCACCCGCCGCTCCACCGGGCTGAAGATGAGCAGGTCGATGGCGATACCGACGAACAGGATGAGGAAGATGGCGAGGAAGACCATCGGCATGGAGCTGGCGTTGCGGCCGTTCTCCAGCAGCTGGCCGAGGCCCACGCCGAGGTCGGGGGAGGAAGCGATGATCTCCGCGGCCATCAGGGAGCGCCAGGAGAACGCCCAGCCCTGCTTCAGACCGGCCAGATAGCCGGGCAGCGCGGCCGGCATCACGATGTGCCAGGTCCCGCGCAGGCCCGTCGCGCCCATCGTGCGGCCCGCCCGCAGGAACAGGGGCGGCACCTGGTCCACACCCGACACCAGCCCGTTGGCGATCGACGGGACGGCGCCGAGCAGGATCACCGCGTACATCATCGAGTTGTTCAGGCCCAGCCAGATCACGGCCGGCGGCACCCACGCCACCGACGGCAGGGACTGCAGGCCCGACAGGATCGGGCCGATCGCGGCGCGCACGAACTTCACCCGGGCCACCACCAGGCCCAGCGGCGTGCCGATCACCAGGGCGAACAGGAAGCCGAGCAGACCGCGCGAGACGCTGGTCCAGATGTAGTCGACCAGCGTGCCCTGGAGCCAGGCGTCCTGGACCTCGCTCCAGACGTCGGACGGTGAGGGCAGCTTGGTCGGGTCATCGACGATCTTGAAGGTGATCAGTGCCTGCCAGGCCACCAGGACCACCACGAACGCGACGAGCGGCGGCAGCACCTTCTGCCGGAACGTCGTGCCGAAGGACTTGCGGCCGGCGACGGAGGACTCGAGCGCGTCGAGGCCGGCCTCCAGACCGCCCAGCCCGCCGTTGTCCTTGACGGCCGCGTCGGCTTTCGTCTCAGTGCTGGCCATGGCGGCGGATCTCCCCACGCAGTTCTTCGGTGATCTCGATGGACAGTTCCGCCACGGGGGCGTCCTCGATGCGGCGCGGCTGCGGAATGTCCACCGTCCACTCGCGGGCGATGCGCCCCGGGCGCGAGGACAGCAGGACCACGCGCTCCGCGAGCCGCACCGCCTCGCGGACGTTGTGCGTGACGAAGAGGACGGACAGACCCGTCTCCCGCCAGATCCGGGTCAGCTCGTCGTGCAGCACGTCCCGGGTGATCGCGTCCAGCGCCGCGAACGGCTCGTCCATCAGCAGGATCTGGCTGTCCTGGGCGAGCGCCCGCGCCAGCGCCACGCGCTGGCGCATGCCGCCGGACAGTTCGTGCACCCGCTTGCCGTACGCGCCGTTCAGCCGGACGAGTTCGAGCAGCTCCTCGGCCTTGCCGCGCCGCTCGGCCTTGGGAACTCCCCCGAGCCTCAGGGCGAGTTCGATGTTCTTGCCCGCGGTCAGCCACGGGAAGAGGGCGTGCTCCTGGAACATCAGAGCGGGGCGCCCGTTGGTCGTGATGCCGCCGGTGGAGGGCTTGTCGAGCCCCGCCACCAGATTCAGCAGTGTGGACTTGCCGCACCCCGAGGCCCCCAGGAGGGTGACGAACTCGCCCGGAGCGACATCGAGGGTGATGTCGTCGAGGACGAGCTGGGGTCCCGCAGGTCCGGCGAAGGACTTCGAGACGTGCTCGATGCGGGCGGCGTACTCCGTCGTGTCGGCGCCGTCGGCGGCCTTGGCGAGCGTCGTGGCCATGGTCGTCACCTCCTGGGAACTCACTGGGATCCGGGCTTACTTGACGCCGAGACCGGCGTCGTCGACCTTGCTCTCGCCCGCGGCCGCGAGGACCTTGTTCAGGAGCGTGAGGTCATAGATGCCGGTCAGGTTCGGCTTCTCCAGGAGACCGGCCTTCACCGCGTGGTCCGCCTCGCTGTTCAGCGTCGAGGCCAGCGGGTCGTTGGTGATCTGGATGGACTTCCAGGCAGGGTCGAGGACGTCGGCCGGCAGCGCCTTGCCCGAGTCGGCCTCCAGCTGCTTGTTGGCCGAGGCCTTCGCGTCGTCCGGGTTGGCGTTGATCCACTTGTTGGTCTCGACCGAGCCGTTCAGGACCGCCTCGACGACCTTCGGGTGCTCCTTGAGGAACTTCTGCGACACGATGATGTTCGTGATCACGAACTTCTTGTCGGGCCACAGGTCCGACTCGTCGAGCAGCACCTTGCCGCCCTCGGCGACCAGCTTGGACGCGGTCGGCTCCGGCACCCAGGCGCCGTCGATGGAGCCGGACTTGTAGGCGTCCGGGGTGATCTTGTTGTCGGTGCGGACGACCGACACATCGCCCTTGCCGCTCTGGGCGTCGACCTTCCAGCCCTGCTCCGCGGCCCAGTTGAGGAACGCGACGTCCTGCGTGTTGCCGAGCTGCGGCGTCGCGATCTTCTTGCCCTTGACGTCCTTCAGGGACTTGATCTTCTTGGGGTTGACCACGAGCTTGACGCCGCCCGAGGCCGAACCGCCGATGATGCGCAGGCTCTTGCCCTCGGACTTCGTGAAGCCGTTGATCGACGGCGAGGGGCCGATCCAGCCGATGTCGATGGAGCCCGAGTTGAGCGCCTCGATCTCGGAGGGGCCGGCGTTGAAGATCTGGTACTTCGCCTCGGTGGCGCCGAGCTCCTTCTGGAAGAAGCCCTTCTGATTGCCGACCAGCGCGGTGGCGTGCGTGAGGTTGCCGAAGTAGCCGATCTTCACGGAGTCGAGACCGTCGATCTTCTTCGAACCGGCGGCGACCTTCGCCTTGGTGTCGTCCTTCGCGTCGGAGCCGTAGCTGCAGGCGGCGAGGGCGAGCAGGGGGAGAGCGGTGGCGACGGCGATGCCGCGGCGCACCAGAGCGGAGCGGTTGGAGCGGATGGCAGGCACGGGAGGTGTTCCTCTCGTTGGCCCGGCGGTCACGATCTCAGTCGTGGCCGGGAAGGTCGGCAGGTCTTCGTCTCATCCGGGACGTCGGGTGGGGGGACAGGGCGCGCAGGCAGTGCGCGTACGTCATCGCGCACATCGCGCGACTCCGCCCTGCCCGCTGCCGAGGGCGCCGCTGCCGACGCGGCCGCCCTCCTTCGCGAACGTGGAGTAGATGTCGATGGGGTTCATGTCAGAAGTCCCAACCGTCGTCGTCGGACTCGTCCTTGACCGGCTGCGGCGCGGCGAAGGATTCGCCGACCATGCCCGCGGTCAGCGTGGTGCCGTCGGCCGGGTCGATCAGGATGAACGCGCCGGTGCGCCGGGAGTCGGCGTACGCGTCGAGCGGGAGCGGCTCGGCGGTGCGGATCTTGACACGGCCGATGTCGTTGGCGACCAGCCGGCCCGGGTGCGGGTGCAGCGAGAGGTCGTCCAGGGTCAGCCGGGACGGGATGTCCTT
The DNA here is from genome assembly GCF_053599975.1 of Streptomyces sp. NPDC005141. Lineage (NCBI taxonomy): Bacteria > Bacillati > Actinomycetota > Actinomycetes > Kitasatosporales > Streptomycetaceae > Streptomyces > Streptomyces sp. NPDC005141. Next base: position 57,976 of record NZ_JBSFYW010000023.1, read on the forward strand.
GACGATCGCCTTGACCGTGCGGGTGCCGTGCTTGAGCAGCACCCGGTGGCCGACGGTGAGCGGCTCGTCCGCCACATGGCAGACGGTCGCCTCGACGTCCTGCGTTGTCGGGGGCGCGTCCTTGCTCGGCACGAGCAGGTCACCGCGCGAGATGTCGACGTCGTCCTCCAGCAGGAGGGTCACCGACTGCGGGGTCCACGCGATGTCGACCGGCTTGCCCAGCAGGTCGATCCCGGCGACCTTCGAGGTGCGCCCGGACGGCAGCACGGTGACGCTCTCGCCGACGCGGAAGGAACCGGCCGCGATCTGACCGGCGTACCCCCGGTAGTCCGGGTGCTCGGCGGTCTGCGGGCGGATCACGTACTGCACGGGCAGCCGCGCGTGGCAGTGCGCGAGATCGTGGCTGACCGGCACGGTCTCCAGGTGCTCCAGGACCGTCGGGCCGCCGTACCAGTCCATGTTCGCGGAGGCGTCCACCACGTTGTCACCGGCGAGCGCCGAGATCGGGATCGCGGTGATCTCGGGGACGCCCAGCTCGGAGGCGTACGCCGTGAACTCCTCGGCGATCGCCGCGAAGACGGACTCCTTGTACTCGACGAGGTCCATCTTGTTCACGGCGAGGACGACGTGCGGGACGCGCAGCAGAGCGGCGACGGCGGCGTGCCGACGGGTCTGCTCGATCACGCCGTTGCGGGCGTCCACGAGCACGACGGCCAGATCGGCGGTGGAGGCACCGGTCACCATGTTGCGGGTGTACTGCACGTGCCCCGGGGTGTCGGCGAGGATGAACCGGCGGCGCGCGGTGGCGAAGTAGCGGTAGGCGACGTCGATGGTGATGCCCTGCTCGCGCTCGGCGCGCAGACCGTCGGTGAGCAGCGCGAGGTCCGGGGTCTCCTGCCCGCGGCTCGCCGAGACGCGCTCGACGGCCTCCAGCTGGTCCGTGAGGATCGACTTGGAGTCGTGCAGCAGCCGTCCGACGAGCGTGGACTTGCCGTCGTCGACGGAGCCCGCGGTGGCGAAACGCAGCAGGGTCGTCGCCGACAACTGCTCGACCGACAGGGGCTCGGTGGGTTCGGTGGTGCTGGTCATGTCTAGAAGTACCCCTCGCGCTTGCGGTCTTCCATCGCGGCCTCGGACACCTTGTCGTCGGCGCGGGTGGCGCCACGCTCGGTCAGACGGGAGGCGGCGATCTCGGCGATGACGGCGTCCAGGGTGGTCGCCTCGGAGTCGACCGCACCGGTGCAGGACATGTCGCCCACTGTCCGGTAGCGCACCTGTCGTTTCTCTACAGTCTCACTCGCGCGCGGTCCGCCCCATTCGCCGGCGGTCAGCCACATGCCGCCCCGCCGGAAGACCTCACGCTCGTGCGCGAAGTAGATGTCGGGGAGTTCGATGCCCTCGCGGGCGATGTACTGCCAGACGTCCAGCTCGGTCCAGTTGGAGAGCGGGAAGACGCGGACGTGCTCGCCCGGCGCGTGGCGGCCGTTGTAGAGCTGCCACAGCTCGGGGCGCTGGCGGCGCGGATCCCACTGCGAGAACTCGTCCCGCAGCGAGAACACCCGCTCCTTGGCGCGGGCCTTCTCCTCGTCGCGGCGCCCGCCGCCGAAGACGGCGTCGAAGCGCTCCGACTGGATCTTCTCGGTGAGCGGGAGGGTCTGGAGCGGGTTACGGATGCCGTCGGGGCGCTCGCGCAGCACTCCGCGGTCGATGTAGTCCTGGACCGAGGCGACGTGCAGACGCAGGCCGTGCTGTTCCACGGTCCGGTCGCGGTAGCCGAGGACCTCGGGGAAGTTGTGTCCGGTGTCGACGTGCAGCAGTGTGAAGGGGATCGCGGCGGGCGCGAACGCCTTCAGCGCCAGGTGCAGCATGACGATGGAGTCCTTGCCACCGGAGAAGAGGATCACCGGCCGTTCGAACTCGCCCGCGACCTCACGGAAGATGTGCACGGCCTCGGACTCCAGAGCGTCCAGGTGCGACAGCGCGTACGGGCTGCGCTCCGTCTCCTCGGAGACACTGGCGACGGTCGTCATGCGAGACCCCTCTCGGTGAGCAGCGCATGCAGCGCGGCAGCGGACTCCTGCACGGTCTGGGTGTGCGACTCGATCCGCAGATCGGGCGACTCGGGCGCCTCGTACGGGTCGTCGACGCCGGTCAGCCCCGAGATCTCGCCCGCGGCCTGCTTGGCGTACAGCCCCTTCACATCGCGTACGGAGCAGACCTCCACCGGGGTCGCCACGTGCACCTCCAGATAGGGGGTGCCTCCTGCCTGGTGGCGCCCCCGCACGGCCTCGCGGCTGTCCGCGTAGGGCGCGATCACCGGGACGAGCGCCTTGACGCCGTTGCGCGAGAGGAGTTCGGCGAGGAAGCCGATCCGCCGCACGTTCGTGTCGCGGTCCGCCCGCGAGAAGCCGAGCCCCGAGGAGAGGAACTCGCGGATCTCGTCGCCGTCGAGCACCTCGACACGGTGGCCCTCCCCGCGCAGCCGGCCGGCCAGCTCGTACGCGATGGTGGTCTTGCCGGCGCTCGGCAGACCCGTGAGCCAGACGGTGGCTCCGGTCGTCACTTGCTGCTCCTGAGAGATCGTGGGGTCCACGGCGGGCGTGGTCGTCGTGGTTGCCGTCGTCGTTGGCGTCATCCGTGCAGCCCGCACTCCGTCTTCGAGCGGCCCGCCCAGCGGCCGGCGCGCGCGTCCTCGCCCTCCAGCACCCGCCGGGTGCAGGGCGCGCAGCCGACCGAGGCGTAACCGTCCATCAGCAGCGGGTTGGTGAGGACGCCGTGCTCGGCGACGTACGCGTCGACGTCGTCCTGCGTCCAGCGGGCGATGGGCGAGATCTTGACCTTCTGCCGCTTCTCGTCCCAGCCGACCACCGGGGTGTTCGCCCGGGTCGGGGACTCGTCGCGGCGCAGCCCGGTCGCCCAGGCGTCGTACGCGGTCAGGCCCTCTTCGAGGGGCTTGACCTTGCGCAGGGCGCAGCACAGGTCGGGGTCGCGGTCGTGCAGCTTCGGGCCGTACTCGGCGTCCTGCTCGGCGACCGTCCGGCGCGGGGTGAGCGTGATGACCTCGACGTCCATCACGGCCTCGACGGCGTCACGGGTGCCGATCGTCTCCGGGAAGTGGTAGCCGGTGTCGAGGAAGACCACGTCGACGCGGCTGTCGCCGGACGCCGAACGGGAGGCGAGATGGGCGACGACGGCGTCCTCCATGGAGGAGGTGACACAGAACCTCTTGCCGAAGGTGTCCACGGCCCATCGGAGGATCTCCAGGGCGGAGGCGTCCTCCAGGTCACGCCCGGCCTGCTCGGCCAGGCTCCTCAAGTCCTCGCCCGTACGCTCTTCCTGAATGGTCGTCATATCTCCGCCCCTCCACGCTCTTCCTGCCGAAGGCCTCGGGACAGCAGCCCGAGGAACTTCAGCTGGAAGGCTCGGTTGCACGCCGCGCATTCCCACGCGCCGTGTCCCTCCTCGCTGGGTCGCAGATCCTCGTCCCCGCAGTAGGGGCAGTAGAACGGTGCGGCACGCTCACTCACGACAGGGCCTCCTCGGAGGCGCGCGAGGCCCAGGTGGCGAAGCGCTCGCCGTCCTCGCGCTCCGCCTGGAAACGCTTGAGGACGCGCTCGATGTAGTCGGGCAGTTCGTCCGAAGTGACCTTCAGGCCACGGACCTTGCGGCCGAACCCGGCCTCCAGGCCGAGCGCGCCGCCCAGGTGCACCTGGTATCCCTCGACCTGCTCGCCCCGCTCGTCGAGGACCAACTGGCCCTTGAGACCGATGTCCGCGACCTGGATACGGGCGCAGGCGTTCGGGCAGCCGTTGATGTTGATGGTGAGAGGCTCTTCGAACTCCGGGATGCGGCGCTCGAGTTCGTCGATGAGGGAGGCGCCGCGCGCCTTGGTCTCGACGATCGCGAGCTTGCAGTACTCGATGCCGGTGCAGGCCATCGTGCCGCGCCGGAAGGTGGAGGGGTTGACGGTCAGGTCGAGAGCCTCCAGGCCCTCGACGAGCGAGTCGATCCGCGTCTCGTCCACGTCGAGCACGATCATCTTCTGCTCGACGGTGGTGCGCAGCCGGCCCGAGCCGTGCGCCTCGGCCAGCTCGGCGATCTTCGTCAGGGTCGCGCCGTCCACGCGGCCGACGCGCGGGGCGAAGCCGACGTAGTACCGGCCGTCCTGCTGCCGGTGCACGCCGACGTGGTCGCGCCAGCGGGCGACCGGCTGGTCGGGGGCGGGGCCGTCCACGAGCTTGCGCTCGAGGTACTCGTCCTCCAGGACCTGGCGGAACTTCTCCACGCCCCAGTCGGCGACCAGGAACTTCAGGCGGGCGCGGGTGCGCAGCCGCCGGTAGCCGTAGTCGCGGAAGATCGAGAGGACGCCGATGTGGACGTCCGCGACCTCGTCGAGCGGGACCCAGGCGCCGAGACGCTGGCCGATCTTCGGGTTGGTGGAGAGCCCGCCGCCGACCCAGAGGTCGAAGCCGGGGCCGTGCTCCGGGTGGTTCACGCCGACGAAGGCGACGTCGTTGATCTCGTGCGCCACGTCGAGCAGCGGCGAGCCGGAGATCGCGGTCTTGAACTTGCGGGGCAGGTTCGAGAAGTCCTTGTTGCCGATGACCCGGCGGTGGATCTCCTCGATGGCCGGAGTGCCGTCGATGATCTCGTCCTCGGCGATGCCGGCGACGGGCGAGCCGAGGATGACGCGGGGCGTGTCACCGCAGGCCTCGGTCGTGGACAGGCCCACCGCCTCCAGGCGGTCCCAGATCTCCGGGACGTCCTCGATGCGGATCCAGTGGTACTGGACGTTCTGCCGGTCGGTGAGGTCGGCGGTGCCGCGCGCGAACTCCTGCGAGATCTCGCCGATGACGCGCAGCTGCTCGGTGGTCAGCCGGCCGCCGTCGATGCGGACGCGCAGCATGAAGTACTTGTCGTCCAGCTCCTCCGGCTCCAGGATCGCGGTCTTGCCGCCGTCGATCCCGGGCTTGCGCTGGGTGTAGAGGCCCCACCAGCGCATCCGGCCGCGCAGGTCGTTGGGGTCGATCGAGTCGAAGCCCCGCTTGGAGTAGACCGTCTCAATGCGTGTCCGCACATTGAGACCGTCGTCGTCCTTCTTGAACTGCTCGTTGCCGTTGAGCGGGGTGAAGTGACCTACGGCCCACTGACCCTCGCCGCGGTGACGGCTCACCTTGCGGCGGGGCGCGGCGGCGGGATTCTGCGGGGTGGCGGCCATGGTTGATACGTCCTTCGGGACTGCGGGACAGGTCTGACTGCGGCTCTGACCTGCGCATACGGGTGCATACGGAAGAATGGGCGCAGCACTGCGCAAGGGTCACAAAAGGGGAGAGAGTCGGCGCTGCTGGGCTGGTCAGCTCGCCGGACAGATGGCGCTGGACATGCGGCCGAGGTCGACGTGCCGCCGACTCACCAAGGCAATTCCAGTTCCAGACATGACGGAAGCGTGTCACGGGGATCTCGGGGCAGTCCACCATCGTCCATCATGTGGACACCCATGTCCCGAATGGCGAGACAGGGGTGTCGCCGGTCACATGACCGGGCCTTCCGCGGTGTCCTGGGGAGGGCCGGGCGGCCGTGGCCGCCGCGGCTCGGAGCAGGTCAGGCGGTGTGCGCCCCCGGCCACGGGCCCGGTGTGGCCACCTCCGCCTCCTCCTCGACCTTGGTGTCGAAGAGCTTGAAGCCGCGGCGCAGATAGTTGTCCATCGCGTGCTCCCCGTCCTTGCTGCACGTGTGCAGCCAGACGCGCTTCGTCTCGGCCTGCCCCGGCCGGCGCTCTGCCAGGTCCCAGGCCCGCGCGACGCCGTACGAGAGAAGGTGACCGCCGATGCGGCGCCCGCGGAACGCGGGGATGAGTCCGAAGTAGACGACCTCGACGGCTCCGTCGTCCTGAGGCTCGAGCTCGACATAGCCCGCGGGCGTCCCCCGGTCGTACGCGACCCACGTCTCCACACCCGGCCTGTCGAGCGCTTCCTGCCACTGCGCGTACGTCCACGCGAGCCGGTCCGTCCAGCGGATGTCCCCACCGACCGACGCGTAGAGGAAGCGGCTGAACTCGGGCGAGGGGACCTCGGCGCGGACGATCCGCAGGTCCCCGCCGGGCGCGCTCGCGGGGAGCAGGTCGGTCGGGGCCGTCTGCTCCAGGGACCAGGTGGTCACAATGACGTTGCTCATGACCGCCAGGGAATCACGGGGGCGGGCGCCCCTCCAAAAGAGGTCCGGAGGCCGAACGGCATCCCCTGGGGCGTGTCCGCCCTAGTCCAGCGAGCCGTCGACCGACGACAGCGGGACCGCGTAGAGCACCCGCTGGGCCGTGGTGTCGCTGAGTGTCCACAGTTCGCCGGTCCGCTGCCAGTAGGAGAGCGATCCGGCGCCCAGGCCCCAGCAGGCGTGCGACTGGTCCGCGGTGCAGGTGGCCGCCTCGGCGCCGTGTCCGGTCTGCCGCCACAGCGAGCCGTGCCGGGTGCGGCTGTCGGACGGCCGCACGGTGTACCACCGGGTCTCGTCCGTGCCGGCGGCCCGGTGCGAGAGGACACCGGACACCGAGGTGCCCTTGGTCGTGTAGGCCTCGACCGCGTCCACATGGCCCTGGGCGTCCGCGAGCAGCCCCGTGCGGTACGCGGCGGTGCTGAACGCGTACCGCCAGACACGGGTGCGCTCCGAACGGCTGCTCGTGGCCTCCGTCGCGACGAGGCTGTCCGGGGCGGTCGTACGGTCCAGGGAGAGCGAGCCGAAGCAGGGGACCGCGCGGTCCCGGCCGCGCGTACAGGCGCCGCCCTCCGGGTCGTACGAGCCGATGGCGGGGAGCACGTACCGGTAGCCGGCGGCGGAGTAGCCGTCGCCCACCCGGCCCACCGCGCCGCTGTCCACGTCGGCCCGCAGCAGCCGGTGCAGGTCGAAGACGAGAAGACCTTCGCCGTGCGCCGCCGTGACGATCAGCTTGTCCCGGTACCAGACCATGCCGCCGAGGCCCGAGCGGACCGGCGTGAAGTCCTCGCCGCCCGCGCGCGGGGCGACCAGCAGGACCCAGCGGTAGGTGAGGGCGTCCGGGTCGGTCGCGTCGACGAAGGCGATCCTGGCCAGGCCTTCGTCGCGGGTCGGCGCGGCCGCCTGCCCGTCGCGGTGCGTCCAGCCGGCCAGGATCACCGGATGCGTGCCCCACCGGCCGCTGCCGTCGGCGTCACCGGACGTGGTCACGGAACGCGGCTGCCACTGCCCGGTCCGCGCGTCGGCGTCGTCCCAGCAGTACGCGCGGGTGGCCGTCGGCTCGACGGGCAGCGCGGCCCGCTCGCCGGTGGTGCAGTCGGCGGTGTTCCGCATCGAGTGGTCGGTGTCGCCGAGGACTCCGTCGACGCCCACATTGCCGCCCATGTTCCCGCTGAGCGTGTCGAGCGTGTCCCGGGAGGTGAGGTTCTCGTGGACGCGCAGCTGCTGTGCCGCGGAGCTGGAGCGGAGCGCGGTGAGTCCGCCCGGATTGTTGCTGCCGGTGGCCTGCGAGGTGCTGATCAGGGTGGCGGCCGCGGTGAGCGCGAGCGCGGTTCCGGCCAGGGTGGCGCGCAGCGCCTGTCCCCTTCTCCGACGACGGTGCCTGCCGCGCTGCTTCATGCGTCCTCCCGAATAGGCCAACTGCCTCCCCCGCCGAGGGCGTTGACGGAGAGACGGGTGGGGTGGCCTGTGAGGGGATGCTACGGCAGAGACCCCCCGGCCAGGACAAAGACGGCGGAAGACGCTCACGAAATACGCTCCTTCACCCCTCTTCGGGCTCAGGACGGTGCCGGCTCACCCGCGGCCCGCGTTCCGAGCACCGCCGGTGCCGTCGAGTGCGGCAGCAGGTCCCGGGGGTCGTCCGGCAGCAGCACGTCGACCTCGACCTCCTCGCGGAAGCGGTACGGGCGGTGGTCGAGGAGCCCGATGAGCCGGCGGCGCACGCGGGACAGTTCGGCGCGGACCGTGACCGTGCGGGTCGGATCGCCGAAGAGGTCGACCGCGAGCTGGGCCGCGCTGCGTCCCTGCCGGTGCACGGCGAGGACGTAGAGCAGTTCCGCGTGGCGCGGGCTCAGGTCCTGGGCCCAACTGCCCGCCGTGCCCGAGACGGTGACGTGCGGCCGCCGTGGATCGCCGAGGTCGAGGACCACCCGGCCGGCGCTCCCGGTGTCGTCGGCGGAGGTGACGCGCAGCAGCCAGCCGCCGGGCATCGGTTCGGCGACGCACATCCCGAGGGAGGGCAGCCAGGCCGGGCCCGCGGCGAAGGGGTCGGGCAGCGGGACCCGGTCGACGGGCGGCATTCCGGTGACGGCGGCGAGCCAGCCATGGGTGTCCACCACGAGCGCCGGCCCGTCCAGTCGGCACAGCAGGGGAGCGGCCACGGCACGCAGCCGTTCGATGGCGGTCAGATGTCTGCCGCGCAGTTCGCTTTCGGCCAGTCTGGACACCGAGTCGACCAGAGCGAGCGTGGCCGGATGAAAGGTGCTGTCCGGGCCGCTCACGTCGATGATCCCGAGCAGCCGCCCGTCGCGCGGGTCGTGGACGGGCGCGGCGGCGCACGTCCAGTCGTGCAGGGTGCGCACGAAGTGTTCGGCGGAGTGCACCTGGACGGGGGCGCCCGCCGACAGGGCCGTGCCGATGGCGTTGGTGCCGGTGGTGTCCTCGCTCCAGGCGGCGCCTTCCTCAAGGCAGATGGCGTCGGCCCGGCGCAGCACGCCCGGGTTGCCCTGGCGCCACAGCACCCGGCCCTCGGGGTCGGTGACCACCATGATCTGCAGGGAGGCGTCGGCGACCGCTCCGAGTCCGCCGCGGAGGATCGGCATCACATCGGCGAGCGCGGTGGATGTCCGCCGGTGCTCGAGTTCCTCCGTCTGCAGCAGGACGCTGTTCGTTCCCTGTTCGGGATCGACACCGAATCGCTTCACTCTCGCCCACGACCGGCCGATCACCGGACGCGGGTCGATCGGGCCACGTTCCCCCTTGACCGACGCGGCCCAGGTCTCCTGGAGGTGCCCGGCTGTTTCGGGCGCGTCCAGCGGTGCGAAACGGGCGGGGTTGAACGATGTGGTCTTCACAGGGCACTCCCGAAACCAGGACCGCGTACGAGCCGCGACGCCGCCGTCGTCCCACATCGTGCCTGCTCTCGGCCGGGTCCGCCGGGCCTTCGCACAAGGTGCACAAAGGAATGCAACGGTCTGCAACTCTCGCCAACGGTCACAAGGTTCCTCGAAACTGACAGCGACGCCGCCCGTGCGGCGTCCGAGCTCCTGAACGGGGCCGGGGGCGGGGGTGGTGCCGTGTCGGCGCAGCACCACCCCCGCGTCAGTGCCTCCTTCAGGACACCGGCCGGGCCCGCTCCACCACAGTGGCCAGATCCAGACTGTGCGGCAGGGTGCCGAACGCGGAGCCCCAGTCACCGCCCAGCCGTGAGGCGCAGAACGCGTCGGCGACCTCCGGCGGCGCGTACCGGACGAGCAGCGACCCCTGGAGCACCAGTGCGATCCGCTCGACGAGACGGCGGGCACGGCCCTCGACGCCGTCCAGGTCGGCGAGTTCGGCGAGCAGGTTCTTGATGGCCCCGTCCAGCCGGTGGTCGGCGCCGCGGGCCCGGCCCACCTCCCGCAGATACGCGTCCAGGGCCCCGGGCTCCCGCTGCAGCGCGCGCAGGACGTCCAGCGCCTGCACATTGCCCGCCCCCTCCCAGATGGAGTTGAGCGGCGACTCCCGCAGCAGTCGCGGCATGCCCGACTCCTCGACGTAGCCGTTGCCGCCCAGACACTCCAGCGCCTCCACCGCGACCGGCGTACACCGCTTGGTCACCCAGTACTTGGCGGCCGGCACCGCTAGCCGCAGGAACGCCCGCTCCTGCTCGCTCCCGTCGTCGTACGCCGCGGCCAGCCGCATCGCCAGCGTGGTCGCCGCCTCCGACTCCAGCGCCAGATCGGCGAGGACGTTGCGCATCAGCGGCTTGTCGAGAAGCCGGCCGCCGAACGCCTCGCGGTAGGTGGAGTGGTGGATCGCCTGCGCGACCGCCTGGCGCATCAGCGAGGCCGAACCGAGCACACAGTCCAGCCGGGTCGCCGCGACCATCTCGATGATGGTCCGCACCCCGCGCCCCTCGTCGCCCACCCGGCGCGCCCAGGTGCCGTCGAACTCGACCTCGCTCGACGCGTTGGACCGGTTGCCGAGCTTGTCCTTGAGGCGCTGGATACGGAAGACGTTCCGGGTGCCGTCCTCCAGGACACGCGGGACCAGGAAGCAGGTCAGTCCGCCCGGGGCCTGCGCCAGTACGAGGAAACCGTCCGACATCGGGGCCGAGCAGAACCACTTGTGCCCGGTCAGCGCGTACGTACCGTCCTCGGCGAGCGGACGGGCCTCGGTCGTATTGGCGCGTACGTCGCTGCCGCCCTGCTTCTCGGTCATGCCCATTCCGAAGAGCACGCCGGCCTTCTGAGCGGCGGGCCGCAGCTCCTGGTCGTAGATGGTGGACGTCAGCCGCGGCTCCCACTCGGCGGCGAGCGCCGGGTCGGTGCGCAGCGCGGGCACCGCCGCGTGGGTCATCGACAGCGGGCAGCCGTTGCCCGCCTCGGCCTGGGTCCAGACCACGAAGCCCGCGGCGCGCCGGAGGTGGCCGCCGGGGCGGCTCCAGGCCGCGGTCAGCCCCGCCGTCACGCCCTTGCCGAGGAGGCGGTGCCAGGACGGGTGGAAGTCGACCTCGTCGATCCGGTTGCCATAGCGGTCGTGGGTGCGCAGCTTGGGCGGATTCTCGTTGGCCAGTGCACCCCACTCCTGCACCTGGGCGGAACCGGAGGTCCGGCCGAGCGCCGAAAGCTCCTCGCGCGCCTCGTCGAGAAGTTCCGGATCGAGATGTCGGTCGACCGCCTCGACGAGGGCCCGGTCGGCGGCGAATACGTCATATCCGACCAGGGGCGGGACCTGGTTGGTCACGGTGTGGGTGCTGGCTGCCATACCGCTACCGTAAGGACGTGCACCAGGCAAAAGAAACACCTGAACGGCCTCGCTCGGGCCGCTTCCACCGCGCTCGCGCGCTCTACCGGAACGTTTCGAAGCGCAGGACCGCCTGGCTGCTGATCAAGGACACTGTCAACTCGTGCATGGAGTACCGGATCCTGGGACTGGCGGCCGAGGCCGCCTTCTTCACGCTCCTGTCCGTGCCGCCGCTGCTGCTGAGCATGATCGGGCTGCTCGGATACGTGGACGACTGGACCGGCGCCGACACCATCGTCAGCCTGGAGTCCAACATCCTGGAGGCGTCCCGCACGGTGCTGACGCAGAAGGGCGTGCACCAGATCGCCGAGCCGATCCTGCACGACGTGATGAAGGGCGGCCGGCCCGACATCATCTCCCTCGGCTTCCTGTTCGCCCTGTGGTCGGGCTCGCGCGCGGTGAACGTCTTCATCGACACCATCACCGTGATGTACGGCCTCGACGGCACCCGGGGCATCGTGAAGACGCGGGTGATGTCGTTCCTGCTGTTCATCGTGGCGCTGCTGATCGGCTCGGTCGCGCTGCCACTGATGGTGGCGGGTCCGGACGCCGTGGTGAACGTCGTGCCGTGGTCCACGACCGTCGTCCAGGTCCTGTACTGGCCGGTCGTCATCGTGCTGTCGGTCGTCTTCCTGACGACCCTGTACCACGTGTCCGTCCCCGTCCGTTCCCCCTGGGTCGAGGACGTGCCGGGTGCCCTGGTCGCCCTCGCCATGTGGGTGCTCGGCAGCTTCCTGCTGCGCATCTACCTGACCAACACCGTCGAGGGCCCCACCATCTACGGCTCGCTCGCCGCACCCGTCGCCGTCCTGCTGTGGATCGGTGTCTCCGCCTTCGCCGTCCTGGTCGGCGCGGCCGTCAACGCCGCCATCGACCGGGTCTGGCCGGCCGCCGCCACCGCCGCGGCCCGTGCCGCCAACGAGCGGCTGCGCGAGGCCCAGGCCGCCGAGTTCGTGGCCCGCGCCGCCGCGCACCGCTCCTACGACGCCGATCCGGACGACCCCGACATGCCCTCCGAGTTCCCGGAACGCTGGTCGCGCTTCCTGCCCCCGGAGGACGTGACGTCCCGCCTGCGCACGCACGCCAAGAACACCCACCACACCCATCGCGCCCCGAAGAACGGCGAGGAGCACCCTCCGCGGGACTGAGCCCGTGCCCGTCCTCGTCAGGCCTTCCACACCCCGGCCGCCCCGGCCTCCCGCGCGAAGTCCGTGAAGTCCCGCGGCGCACGGCCGAGGATCTCTCGGACGCCGTCCGAGAGGTGGGAGTTGCGGCCGTCGAGGAGGCTCTCGAAGAGGTCGACGAGGAACGCGACCTCCCCGGCCGGCACCCCGAATCCGGCCAGCGTGTCGCCGTACTGCCGCGCCGTGACCGGGGTGTACACCAGTTCCTCGCCCGTGACCCGCGAGATCTCCGCGACGGCCTCCCGGAAGGTCAGCAGCCGGGGCCCGGTGATCGCGAGCTCCCGACCGGTGTACCGGTCGCCCCCGGTCAGCGCGGCCACCACGACGTCCGCGATGTCCCGGACGTCGATGAACGGCTCCCGCACCTCACCGGCCGGGAAGACCAGCTCCCCATGGCGCAGCCCCTCGACCAGCGGGCCCTCGCTGAAGTTCTGCGCGAACCACGCGGCTCGTACGATCGTCCAGTCCGCGCCGGACGTCCTGAGCGCCTCCTCGGTCGGCCGGGCCCGGTCCTCGCCCCGCGACGACAGCAGCACCAGCCGCCGTACGCCCAGCCCCACCGCCTCCCGGGCCAGGGCACCGACCGCCTCCGCGGCGGCCGGCGAGCCGACGTCCGTGGGATACACCAGGTACGCCGCGTCGGCGCCGCGCAGCGCCCCGGCCCAGGTCGAGGCGTCCTCCCAGTCGAAGCCCTCGCCGCGCGACCCGGCCCGGACCGTCAGCCCCGCCGCCCGCGCGGCCTGCGCGACCCGGCTCCCGGTCCGCCCCGTGGCCCCTGTCACCAGCACCGTCATGTTCCGCGTGTCGTCTGTCATGCGTTCCAGTCAACTGCCGCCCCCGGCAAGGAACCATCGGTGAACGGCTCATTCCCATAAGCGGGCGTCCACGGCCGTTCGGGCCGCCGTCTACGCTGGCGCCATGGACGCTCCCCCAGGCTCGGACATGCTCACGCGGGGGGACCCCCTCGCAGGCCTGCTGGAGGGTCCGCGCGCGCGTGGCGCCTTCATGATCCGTGCGTGTTTCGACCCGCCGTGGTGCGTACGCATCGAGGACCGCGCCCCCCTGACGATCATGCTGGTGGTCCGCGGCGACGCCTGGGTCGTACCGGACCGGGGCGAGCGGCTGCGGCTGCGCGCCGGTGACGTCGCCATCGCGCGCGGCCCCGACCCCTACCTCTGCGCCGACGACCCCGGCACCCCGCCGCAGGCCGTGATCCTGCCGGGCGGCGAGTGCACCTACCCGGACGGGCGCTCGCTCAAGGGCCACTGGGACCTCGGAGTCCGCAGCTGGGGCGACCGGCTCGACGGCTCCACGGTGCTGCTGATCGGGACGTACATGATGCGGGGCGAGGTCAACGGCCGGCTGCTCGACGCCCTGCCGCCGCTGCTAGCGCTCCCCTCCGACGTGTGGGAGTGCCCGCTGACACCGATCCTCGCCGAGGAGATGGTGCGCGACGAGCCCGGCCAGGAGGTCGTCCTGGACCGGCTCCTCGACCTGCTGATGATCACCGCCCTGCGGGCCTGGTTCTCCCGCCCCGAGGCCGCGGCGCCCGCCTGGTACCAGGCCCTCGCGGACCCGGTCGTGGGCCGCGTGCTCCGGCTCCTCCAGGACGACCCGGCCCACCCCTGGACGGTCGCCGGGCTCGCCGCCAAGGCCGGCGTCTCGCGCGCCGCCCTGGCCAGGCGCTTCGGCGAACTCGTCGGGGAACCCCCGATGACGTATCTGACCGGCCGGCGCCTCGCCCTCGCCGCCGACCGGCTCCGCGAGTCCGGCGACACCCTCGAGACGATCGCCCGCCACGTCGGCTACGGCAGCGCCTTCGCCCTGTCCAGCGCCTTCAAGCGGGTCTACGGCGTCAGCCCGCAGGAGCACCGGGCCCGCCCGGCGTAGCCTGGCGTACATGTACGCGGAACGGGCGTCCCGGTTGCCGGGCGCGGTGGTCTGGAGCCGCGTCCTGACCGGTCCCTCACCGGGGGGTGGAGTCGCGGCGGGACCGCGCCTCACGACGACGGCGTCCGCGCGGGTGACGGGAGCGGTGTCCGTGCTCGCCTCCGGGGACGGGCGCGGGGACGGGCGCGGAGGAGGGCGCGGAGTCGGGGACGAGGACGGGTCCGGGGCCGCTCCCGGTGCCGTGCTTCCCGACGGCTGCATGGATCTGCTGTGGACCGAGGGGCGGTTGCTCGTCGCCGGTCCCGATACACGGCCCTACATTCCGGACGGAGTGCCCGGCGGCTGGGCGGGCGTCCGCTTCTTCCCCGGCACGGCACCCGCCTACCTGGGTGTGCCCGCGAACGAACTCCGGGACCGGCGCGTGGAGTTGACCGACCTGTGGCCCGCCTCCGAGGTGCGGCGCCTCACCGCGCGGATCGACGCGGCCACCGACCCCGTGGACGCGCTCGAAGAGGTCGCGCTGCTCCGGGCGGCCGAAGCCGAGCCCCCCGATCCGCTGCTCCGGGAGGTGGTGGCCGCCCTGGACGCGGGACGCCCGGTCGCCGAGACGGCCGACGGACTGGGCCTGGGCGCACGGCAGTTGCACCGCCGCTCGCTCGCCGCCTTCGGCTACGGACCCAAGACCCTGGCCCGGGTCCTGCGACTGCAGCGGGCGCTCGCCCTCGCCCGGGACGGCGTGCCCTTCGCGGAGACCGCGCTGCGCGCCGGGTTCGCGGACCAGGCCCATCTGGCGCGAGATGTGCGGGAGTTGGCGGGAGCGACGCTCGGTGAACTGGTCGCTCACCGGTAGCGAGCCGGACTACTGCGCCGGAGCCGGTTCCCCGGGCAGACGGGCGAACAGGTCGACGCCGTTGCCGTCCGGGTCGTGCACGACGGCGTAGCGCATGCCCCAGAAGGCGTCCCATGGTTTGAGCTCGCCGTGGTGGCCCGCGCCGACGAGCTCCTCGTACACGGAGTCGACCTCGGCGGGGCTGTCGCAGAGGAAGGCGAGCGACACCCTGCCGCCGCCGCTCGGAGGCCGCCACCCGGCGTGGAACGACCGGATGGTCTCCTCAGTGTCCAGCGCGAGGCGCAGCCCACCGGGCAGCTCGGCCTCGACGTGCGGCTCGTTCTCCGCACCTTCGGGGAAGGAGAGCCCGAGCCGGCTGTAGAAGGCGAGGGAGGCGGCCATGTCGGAGACGGCCAGCCCGATCACATCGAATCGTGGAGTCATACGGCCACCGTAGGCGGGCCGCGGACGACCGGCTTGAACGAAACGGACACCACCGCGGACGGTCGCCCTAGGCTCCTGTCATGGTCTTCCGCGTTCTTGTCTTCACCCGCACCACCGGCTACCGGCACGACTCCATTCCGGCCGCCCTCGCCGCCGTGCGCGGCCTCGGTGACGCGCACGGCTTCGCGGCCGACGCCACCGAGGACCCCGCGGCCTTCGAGGCACCGCTCGACCCCTACGCGGCGATCGTCTTCCTCTCGACGAGCGGCGAGGTGCTGACGCCACCGGGCCGTGACCGGCTCGCGGCGTACGTCGAGGGCGGTGGCGGGTTCGTCGGGGTGCACGCCGCCGCCTGCACCGAGTACGAGTGGCCCCGCTACGGCGAACTGCTCGGCGCCCGCTTCGACCGGCACCCGGACCTCCAGCCGGGCCGGGTCCTCGTCGAGGACCACGGACATCCCGCCACCCGGCACCTGCCGCCCGTCTGGGAGTTCACGGACGAGTGGTACGACTTCCGCTCCAGCCCGCGCGGTTCGGCCCGCGTGCTCGCCTCCGCCGACGAAACCTCCTACGAGGGCGGCGGAATGGGCGACGACCACCCTCTGGTGTGGTGCCGGGAACAGGGCGCGGGCCGGGTCTTCTACACCGCGCTCGGCCACACCGCGCGGGCGTACGAGGACCCGGACTTCCGCCGGCATCTGCTCGGCGGCATCCTCTGGGCGGCGCGGGGGCCCGCGGCCGGTTCGGACCCGGTCGCGCCGGCCTCCGCCGCACAGCCGTAGCCGTACAGCCATTTCGGCCGAATGGGGACCTCCGCAGGAATACCGGGAAGTGATGTGGTGCTCTGATCCTTACGACTCGCGACGATGAGGAGCTGGTCCCGGATGGCGGTGGACGCGGTGGATCCGGTGGCGGAGACGAAGGACCCGGTGGTCGCCACCCCGTACGGAGCGGTGCGCGGCCGGTACGAGAACGGGATCGCGGTCTTCCGGGGGATCCCGTACGCTGCCCCGCCCTTCGGCGCCCGCCGCTTCCGCCCGCCCGTACCGCCCGAGCCCTGGGACGGGGTGCGGGACGTCGGCGCGTTCGGACCGACGCCGCCGAAGCCGCCCTACTCCGAAGCGTTCGCCCGGCTCCTCGCCGACCCCGTCGTACCCGGTGACGACTGCCTCAATCTGAACGTGTGGACTCCGGAGCCGGACCCCGGCGCCCGGCTCCCCGTCATGGTGTGGATCCACGGTGGAGCCCTGACCCGTGGTTCCTCGGCCGTTCCCGTGTACGACGGGCGCGCCTTCGCGCGCGACGGCGTGGTCTTCGTGTCCGCCAACTACCGCCTGGGCGTGGAGGGTTACGGCCTCTTCCCGGACGCGCCCGCCAACCCCGGGCTGCGCGACCAGCTCGCCGCGCTGGAGTGGGTGCGGGAGTCCGTCGCCCGGTTCGGCGGCGACCCCGACCGGGTGACCGTCTTCGGCGAGTCCGCCGGGGCCATCAGCATCGGCGCGCTGCTCGCGAGTCCGCGCGCCCAGGGCCTGTTCCACCGGGCGGTCCTGCAGAGCGGGCCGCCCGAGGCGAGCGACCGCGACAAGGTGCGCCGGATGGTGCGCAGGATGGCCACCCGGCTGAAGGTCCCCGCGACGGCGGAGGCGTTCGCCGCCGTCGACCGCGACCTGCTCCTGCGGACCCAGGCCGACGTGGGCAGACTCAGCAGCCCGGTGCTCGGCGGTCCCGCCTTCGGCATCGTCGTCGACGGCGACCTCGTGCCGCGCGACCCGCTGGAGGCCCTCGTCGAGGGCGCCGCGCCGGACGTCGGCCTCCTGCTCGGCTGGACCCGCGACGAGTACCGGCTGTGGCTCGTACCGGGCGGCCTCCTGGAACGCGTCGACCGGCTCGGCCCGGTCGCCCTGGCTGGTGCGATGGCCCGCTGCCACTGCGGCCACGAGGTGCCCCGCGGCTACCGAGCCCTCCACCCGGAAGCGGGCACCGCCGATCTCGTCGGCCAGATGGTCACCGACCACCTCCTGCGGGTCCCGCTGCACCGCCTCGCCGACGCGCGGAGCGGCCGGCCCACCGCGTCCCTCGACGCGGACGTCCCCGGCGAGCACCGGACCCCCGCCCATGTCTACGAGTTCGCCTGGCCGTCCAACGTTCCCGGCCTCGGTGCCTGTCACGCCCTGGAACTGGGCTTCGTCTTCGACACCGTCGGCGTACCGGAGTCGGCGAAGCTCGCGGGCCCGGGCGCCCCGCGGGAGCTGGCGGACGCCATGCACCGTGCGTGGGTGCGGTTCGCGGTCGACGGGGACCCGGGGTGGGCCGCCTGGGACGCCTCGCACCCGGTCCGGATCTTCGGCGAAGGCGACCCGCACACCGTGCGGGGCCCGCGCGACCGCGAGCTCGCCCTGTGGGAGGACGAATCGGCCAGGGCCGCGGCCGGACCCGCCGATCCCGCTGTCCGGCCGGCCGGACCCGTGGAGGGCGCGCCCGCGTCACACCCCTCCGTCGAGGCGTCCGCACGCATCGCGGCCCCGCTGTCGGCCGTACGCCGCTTCCGCCGTTCCGGCGGCGCCGGCCGGACGTGACCCGACGGCGGGCGGGAGCCGGGGGATACGCGGGGACTACGCGGCCCGCAGGGCCGCCGTGATCCCCGCGATCGCCTCCGGGCCCACCCGGCAGCATCCGCCGATCAGCCGGGCCCCCGCCCGCTCCCAGCCGCCGACCTGCGAGGCCGTGAACGTGGAGCTGCCGGTCCAGGCGCGGGCTCGGGCGTCCCAGGCCTCGCCGCTGTTCGGATAGACCACGACCGGCTTTCCGGTCACGCGCGCGGCGGTGGCGACCGCCGCGTCGACGTCCTCGGGGACGCAGCAGTTGACCCCGACCGCGATGACCTCGTCCGCCTCGGCGGCCAGGGCGAAGGCCTCCTCCAGGGGTTGCCCGGCCCGCGTACGGTCACCGGCCACGCTGTACGACAGCCACGCCGGTACGCCGAGCCCGCGCACCCCCCGCAGCAGCGCCCGCGCCTCGTCCGTGTCCGGGACCGTCTCCAGGGCCAGCGCGTCGGGCGCGGCGGCGGCCAGCACCTCCAGGCGCGGCCGGTGGAACCGTTCCAGCTCCGCGACGCTCAGCCCGTACCGACCGCGGTACTCCGAGCCGTCCGCGAGCATCGCCCCGTACGGGCCCACCGACGCGGCGACCCACAGCGGCCGCGCGACGCCCTTCGCGTGCGCGCGCCGGGCGGCCTCGCGCGCCAGCCCGACGCTCAGGCCGAGCAGTTCGGCCGCCCGGTCGTGCGGGATGCCGCGCCGGGCGAAGCCCTCGAACGTCGCCTGGTAGCTGGAGGTGATCGCCACGTCCGCGCCCGCCTCGTAGTAGGCGAGATGCGCCTCGACGATCGCCTCGGGCCGCTCCGCGAGCAGCCGCGCCGACCACAGCGCGTCACTCAGGTCGTGCCCGGCCGATTCGAGCTGGTTGGACATCCCTCCGTCGAGCACGACCGGACCGGAGGAGAGCGCGTCGGCGAGGGCGAGGGTGGAGTCGCTGGTCATGGCACGACGCTAGTCGATCCGTGGTGCCGCGCCGGGGCCGGTCCACCCGCTGGGCGGCCGTCCCGGAGGGTGGGACGGACGTCAACGGCAGGTCTCCCGCATCGCGGAACGCCGGCGCGGAGCGGACGAGGTCGCCCACCGGTGGCGCCGGTGGCGCCGGGGCCCGCATGGCTGACACGGCCGGGGTGCCGGGCACTGCGCCATGGAGGCGGGGTGGCCGTACGACCTCCTGGCGTCGGCGACAGCCCCTAGCCTTGGGGGATGCTGCGTGACGTGTTCGACGAGGACGCCGAGCTCTACGACCGCGCCCGCCCCGGCTACCCGCCCGCCCTGGTCGAGGCCCTGATCACCGGCGCCGGGCTGTCCCCGGCCGGGCATGTCCTGGAGGTGGGCCCGGGAACGGGACAGCTGACCGTGCCCCTGGCCCGGGCGGGACTGCGGATCACCGCGGTCGAACTGGGTCCTTCGCTGGCGGCGGTGACCCGGCGCAATCTGCGGCCGTTCCCGGACGCCCGCGTCGAGGTCGCCGCCTTCGAGGAGTGGAGCCCCCCGCCCGGCCACCGCTTCGAGCTGGCGGTCTGCGCCACCGCCTTCCACTGGATCGACCCCGCCGTCCGCGTGCCCAGGATGACCGCCGCCCTCGCTCCGGGCGGCACGCTCGCCCTGGTCACCACCCACCACGTGGCCGGTGGTTCCGCGGACTTCTTCGCGCGGGTCCAGCGCTGCTACGAACGCTGGGATCCCGACACCCCGCCCGACCTGCGCCTGTCCGACGAGACCACGGTGACCTCCGACATCACCGAACTCGACGCCTCCGACCGGCTCGGGCCGGTCGGGATCCGGTGCTTCCCCCAGGAGATCACCTATACGACCGAGGCCTATCTCGACGTCCTGCGCACCTACTCCAACCACCGGGCCCTGCCCGCGCCCGCGCTCCGGGGCCTCCTCGACTGCATCGCCGAGCTGATCGAGAACCGGCACGGAGGCAGCGTCACCAAGCGCTATATGCACGAGCTGATCACGGCCCGACGCGCGACTCCGTAGAGCCCCCTTCCTCTTCGCCGAGCGCGTACCCATCCCGTAGAGCCCTTCCCGCAGAGCGCGTTCCACCCCGGGGACCGCAGTGCCGTCCCCGGGGGGCAGCCCTCTCTCGGAGGGCCGCTCTCCCACCCCGGAGGGCCGTCGGCGACCCGCGACCGGCGGCCTGGAGCAGGCCGGCGCTCGCCTGGCGCGCGGACGACCGGCGCCCCCTCGTCCGGGCCTACGCCGAAGCGAGCCGTCTCGCCTCGGGACACCGGCCCGGCCGACCCGCGGGCCCCACCCCGCAGGACCGGTCCCGTCCGCCCCGTTGACCTCTCCGTAGCACGCGCTTACTTTTTCGGCGGCAACGTTCGTAATCGCAGATATTGTTCGGCATACCGGACGGACGGTCACCGCATGAGCCGCATGAGCCGCACAAGTCCCATCAGCAGCGTGAGCACGCGCCGCACGCGCCGCACGCGCCGCACGAAGCCCATTCGCCACGCGAGCACTCACCGCACGAGCCGTACCAGCCGTACCATCGGCCCCCTTCGGGTGAACCGCGCGGAGCGTCACGCCCTGAGACGTGCGTACGCCCTCCTCGTCGCCCTCTGTCTGGCCGTCACCGGCGGACTCCTGGCCGCCGGGCCCGCCCGGGCAGTTGCCCAGACGATCACCAACGGCACCCGGTTCGCGGACACTTCGGGCGCCCCGGTGCACGCGCACGGCGGGGGTGTCCTCAAAGTCGGCACCTACTACTACTGGTTCGGCGAGAACCGCAACGCCGACAACACCTTCCGGTACGTCGACGCCTACCGCTCCACCGACCTGAAGAACTGGGAGTTCCGCAACCACGTCCTGACCCAGTCGAGCGCCGCCGAGCTGGGAACGGCCTACATCGAGCGGCCCAAGGTCATGTACAACGCGTCCACCGGCACGTTCGTCATGTGGATGCACAAGGAGAACGGCGTCGACTACAGCGAGGCGCGTGCCGCCGTCGCCGTGTCGGACACGGTGGACGGCGCCTACACCTACCGGGGCAGCTTCCAGCCGCTCGGCCAGTACATGTCCCGCGACATCACGACCTTCGTCGACACCGACGGCACCGGCTACATGGTCTCCGCCGCCCGCGAGAACTACGACCTCCAGATCTACCGGCTCACCGCCGACTACACCGGCATCGCGGCCCTGGTGGCCGACCCCTGGCACGGCGGACACCGCGAGGCGCCCGCCCTGTTCAAGCGCGGCGGCGTCTACTTCATGCTGACGTCGGCCGCCACCGGCTGGAGCGCCAACCAGCAGCAGTACGCCACCGCGACCTCGCCGGCCGGCCCCTGGACGGCGATGACGAACGTCGGTGACTCCACGGCCTACGGCTCGCAGACCGCGTACGTCCTTCCCGTGCAGGGGACTTCGGGCACCTCGTACCTCTATCTGGGCGACCGCTGGGGCAACTCCTTCGGCGGCACCGTCAACGACTCCCGGTACGTCTGGCTGCCGGTGGCCTTCCCGACGACGACCACGATGTCCCTGTCCTGGTCCCCGGAGATCACCGTCGACACGACCGCCGGGACCATCGGCGGAACGAGCGCCGCCTACGAGACCCTGACGGCCCGTCACTCCAGCAAGTGCGCCGACGTGCTCAACCAGTCGCTGTGGCAGGGGGTGGCGCTCGCCCAGTACACCTGCAACGGCGGGGCGAACCAGAAGTTCTGGTTCAAGTCCCTGGGCGGCGGCTACTACGAGCTGATGGGCCGGGGCAGTTCCCTGTGTCTGACCGAAGGCGCCACCGGCGTCACACAGGAGAACTGCGCCGGCGCCACCGCCCAGCAGTGGTCGGTGACGGCCTCCGGCGGCTATGTGCTCCTGAAGGCCCGGGCGTCCGGCGAGTGCCTGGACGTGTCCGGCGGGTCCACCGCCAACTCCGCGGCGCTCATCACCTACAGCTGCAACGCGGGCACCAACCAGCAGTGGACACGCGGCACGTGAGCGACGCCGGAAGGCTTCGTGCGCGTCGGACCGCCTGGGTCGCGACGCGCACGACTGTCTGCGGGTCGGGCCCGTCGTCGAGTTGGGCGACGAGCCCGCGGGTCGTCCCACGGCGTCCCGTCGGCGGGGACGGTCGTGAGCCGCTCGAGGGCGGCGGGAAGTTCGGCTGCGGACTAGAAAGCGCTTGCTAATGGCGGTACCGTCCTGCCGCCGGGCCAGCTCGCGTCGCTGTCCCGTCGCCCTGTTGCGCCGTCGTCCTGTTGTGCTGTCGTCCCGTCGGAGGAGCCGCGTATGAGACGTCTCACCATCGCCGTGTCGCTGCTGGCGGTGGCCGCCGCAGGTGCGCTGCCGGCCACTCCGGCCCAGGCCCGCGCGGGGCGGCCCGTCCTGGGCGACGAGAACTGCACGGCGGCCGCCTGTCACTTCGACGTCCCGCCGGGGACTTACGACGTCACGGTGCTGCTGGGCGGTGATGCCGCGGCCAGTACGTCGATCAGCGGAGAGACCCGCCGCTCGCTGCTCCCCGAGACCGCCACCGGGGCGGGCCGGCGCGTGGTGCGCAGTTTCACCGTGAACGTCCGCACCCCCGAAGGCGAGCCGACCGGCCCCGAGGGCACCCCGGGCCTGGATCTCGTCCTCGGAGGTTCGGCACCCGCGCCGACCGACATCCGGGTGACCCCGGCCGTTCCTCGGGCACTTGGCTCCGCACGGCCGGCGGACGCTCGCGCGCACACCCGGCAGATCTTCCTGGTCGGCGACTCGACGGTCTGCGACCAGCCCGGTGACCCGTACTCCGGCTGGGGCCAGCAGCTGCCGCAATACCTCCGCCGGGGCCTCTCCGTCGCCAACTACGCCGATTCCGGGGAGAGTACGGTCACCTATCTCGCGACCCCGGCGCTCTTCCCGACCGTCCAGCCGCTCGTCCGCGAGCACGACCTGGTGCTCATCCAGCTCGCCCACAACGACAAGACGACCGACGAAGCGACGTACCGGACGAACCTCGAGACGCTCGTCGCGGGTGTGCGAGCCCGGGGCGGCGAGCCCGTCCTCGTCACGCCGATCGTCCGCCGCTGGTTCAACGCGGACGGCACCCTGGACAACGGCACCGCGCTGCTGGTGAACGGCCTGGGGGTGGACCATCCGACCGTCATCCGCTCGGTCGCCGCCGCCGAGGACGTGCCGCTCATCGACCTCACGGCGAAGACCAAGGCCCTCGTCGAATCACTCGGCGTCGAGGACTCCAAGGCGATCTATCTCTCCAACGAGAAGCGGGACAACACCCACACCTCGGCGCACGGCGCCACGGTGTACGCGGCCCTGGTCCGCGACGAACTCCTCGCCCTGCATCTGGTGCCGAAGGCTCTGGTGCGGGTGGGATGAGCCCCTGGGGCGTTCCGACCGGAACCGGGACGCCCCAGGTACCCACCCCGGCCTTCCGGGACGTGATGCCCGCCGACAGCCCAGACAGGAAGTCCATGTGATGCCCTCCGAGCCCTCAGAGGACCGCGCCCTGAGCCCGTACACCGGCTGCACGCGCGCCCATTGGGAGGCGGTCGCCGATTCCCTGCTCGCCGCGGTCGCTCCGTACGCCACCGACGACGGAGCCCTCTACCACCTCCCCGGAACGCACACGAGCGCCTCCGGGGGACTCTCCGACGGCCTGGAGGGTTACGCCCGCACTCTGCTGCCGGCCGCCTTCCGCCGCGACGAGAAGGTCCTGGAGCGATACGCGGAGGGGCTGGCCGCCGGAACCGCGGGCGTCTGGCCCCGAGTCGAGGACCGCAGCCAGCCGCTCGTCGAGGCCGCGTCGATCGCGCTCGCGCTGCGGCTGACCCGGCCCCTGCTCTGGGACCGCCTGGACGACGGCGTGCAGCAGCGCGCCGCCGAATGGCTCGGTGACGCGCTGACGGCCGAACCCTGGCCCTGCAACTGGGAGTTGTTCCCGGTGACGGTCGGCGGCTTCCTTCAGGAGATCGGGTACGAACCCGAGGCGTCCCGCGCCGCCATCGACCGCGGGCTGGAGCGCATCGAGCAGTGGTATCTCGGCGAGGGCTGGTACACCGACGGTCACGGGCGGAAGTTCGACTACTACAACGGCTGGGCGATGCACCTCTACCCGGTGCTGCACGCGTGGCTGGCGGACGACACCCGGCTGCTCGATCTGTACGCCGGCCGCCTCGAGGCCCATCTCGGAGACTACGCCCGCCTGTTCGGCGGTGACGGTGCGCCGATGCTCCAAGGCCGCTCGCTCACCTACCGTTTCGCGACCACCGCCCCCCTCTGGCTCGGCGCGCTCACCGGCCGTACACCTCTGTCCCCGGGCGAGACCCGCCGCCTCGCGTCGGGTGCCCTGCGCTACTTCCTCGACCGGGGCGCGGTGGACGACAAGGGCCTGCTCACCCTTGGCTGGCGCGGCCCCGACGAGGCGTTCCTGCAGAGGTATTCCGGCCCCGCCTCTCCGTACTGGGCCGGCAAGGCCTTCGTCGGTCTGCTGCTGCCCCCGGACCACGAGGTCTGGACGGCCACGGAGGAGCCGGGCCCGACGGAACGCGCCGACGCCGTGACCTCGGTCGGACCGCCCAACTGGCTTCTCCAGTCGACGCGTTCGGACGGTCTGGTGCGCCTTCACAACCATGGCAGCGAGGACGTCCGCTACGACCCGTACTACACGCGGCTCGCCTATTCGACGGTGACGGAGCCCTCGCCGTCGTACGACAACAGCGTGATCGTCGGTGCCGAAGCGAGCCGTACGGGGATCGAGCCGCTGGGTGTCGGCGGGGGCTGGGCGGCGTCCCGGCACACCGTGTCGGAGGGCATCCGGGCCGCCTCCCTCGTGGTCGCCCGCGGTGCCGTGGAGGTGCGGGCCCATCTGGTGTCGGGTGCGGCGCCCGGCACGCCGGTACGGGTCACGGGCTGGGCCGCGCGGGACGGCGTGCGTTCCGAAGTCGTGCCCGTGCACGGTCTGTCGGGAGCGGGGGACGGCGTCACCGGGGACGACGCCTCTCTCTTCGTCGCCCTTGTCCGCCTCACCGCCGAGCCGGAGCCCCACCCGCTCGCGGACCTGGTGTCCGTGCGGGTGGCGGCGAGCGACGAAGAGGGGCCGGGCGTCTACGACATGACGGTCACCTGGGCGCCGGGAGACACGGCGAGCTTCCGCTTCGAGGGTTCCGCCGGCGGGGAAGGCGCGTCCTCGGGGCCGTCGGTGGTGGTGCGGTAGGAGAGCGCGAGGAAGGACCCGGCGAGGATGACGGGAGGTGACGACCGGGGGCGGTCGTCGCCGCCCGGATTCCCTAGAGTTCGGGGTGAGGCGGAAGCGGATCCGCTGGGGGAGGGGTTGTGCCATGGGTGGGTCGGACCAGGACCGGACCGGCAGGGGCCCGGTCGATGCCGAGCGGTTGATCGCGGAGGCGCGGAAGGCGTTCTTCGTGATGTTCGGGTTTCTCGTGATCGTCTGGCTGGTGCAACTGGCCAACTACGCCGACCACTACGCCCTCTCGCGGGACTACGGGCTCGTGTCCGGCGACCTCGCCACCTTGCCCGACATCCTCAGCGCGCCCTTCCTGCACTGGAGTTGGGCGCACATCGAGAGCAACTCCGGTCCGCTGTTCGTCTTCGGGTTCCTCGCCGCCTACCGAGGCGTGGTCCGCTTCCTCGGGCTGAGTCTGCTCGTGGCGGTGACCAGCGGGCTCGTGGTGTGGTTCTTCGAGCGCGGCAGCGTGGAGACGGTGGGCGCCAGCGGACTGATCTTCGGGTACTTCGGCTATGTCGTGGTCCGCGGGATCTTCGACCGGCATCTGATCGACACGCTGATCGGAGTCGTCATGGCGGCCTCCTTCGCCTACATGCTCACCGTC
Organism: Streptomyces sp. NPDC005141; assembly: GCF_053599975.1. Lineage (NCBI taxonomy): Bacteria > Bacillati > Actinomycetota > Actinomycetes > Kitasatosporales > Streptomycetaceae > Streptomyces > Streptomyces sp. NPDC005141. The sequence goes on from NZ_JBSFYW010000023.1 coordinate 83,717, forward strand.
GCCGTACCCGGGACGCCGGGGGTGAGCTGGCTCGGACACCTCGGAGGCCTGATCGGCGGCCTGCTCGGGGCCTGGCTCTTCCGTGACCGGCGCGCACCGGCCCTCCCGGCCGCCCCCTCTCCCGGCGCCCCGGACGCGACGGCGCGTCGCACCGCGAGGCCAGGCACCGACAACCCGCGCGCGGACCTGCACAAGGAACTCGGAGACCTGGGCCTGCTGTAGCCGATTCCCGGTCTCAGGAACGAGTGCCTCGAACGGCGCGGCCTGACCGCTGACTTGATCCGTATGGCAAGTCAGATCATCACGCTGGTCGGAGTCCTGCTGGGTGCGGTCACGTCGTTCTTCGCCACCAGCCTGGCGGAGCGTGTCAAGTTCCGGCAGAGCATGGCCACGCGGTGGGACGAGCGCAAGCTCGACACCTACATCGAGTACGTCTCCTGCGTGAAGGAAGCGAACCGGGCTGCCAGGCAGGCCGTCGAAGCACGCGAGCGTGGCGAGGACGGTTCCGAGGCACCGTCGGCGATGGACGCCGCGGAGGCCCGGCGCTCCATCCTGTTCGAAGGTCTTGTGCTGCTGGGGGATGACGCGGCGTGGCAGGCGGCGATGACGGTCAACGAGCGTCTCTGGGCCATCCTGGTGTGCGCCCGAGACCCGTCCGACAGTTCCGTTGCCGGCCGCCAGGGTTTGAGCACCGCGCTCATCGAGGCACTCAACGCGCTGCACAGGGCGGCACGGTCGGACCCGGCCATCGGCGGGAGCCCGGGTGGCAGAGGACCGAGGTGAGTCGGCCTCCGAACGCCACGACCTCGGGAGGACGCCGGCATGGGCCGGGCTAAGTGCCGCCCGGCCCATGGCTCCTCGGATCAGTCGCCGATCCGCGGCAGCAGGGAGACGATCCCGCTGCCGTTCCGGGCGACCAGCACATCCTCGTACAGCAGGACCTGCGGCGTGATCCCGGGGCCGGGCCTCCCCTTGCCGGTGTCGACGTGATCGCGCCAGACCTGCTCACCCGTTCGCAGATCGAGGCCGGACAGATCTCCGGTCGGGCTGAAGAAGTACACGACCCCCTGCCCCGCCGACACCGCGGGAGACGCGATGCCCGACAACGTGTCCTTGCCGGGCATCCTGACGCCCACCGGGGCGGTCCACAGGGTCTTTCCCGTGGTCAGCGAGTAGACCGATGCCTTGCCCTTCCAGGACACGGAGATCAGACGGTCACCGACGACATCCGCGTTGGCCATCTCCCCCTTGATCCGATAGGAGTGCGAGGTCCGCTCCCCGGAGCTGCTGATGCTGGTCAGCCGGATGTCGCCGGCGGCATCCCGCTTTCCGCCCAGGACCAACCGGGTCTTTGAGGTCCCGAAGAGCTGCTGCCCGCCGGGAAGGGTCATGACCTTGGTGGCGCTTCCCGTGGCGGGATCGAGACGGAGGACGTCGGTGTGGTCCGGCTTCTCGGAGTCCCGCAGGCAGGCGAGATAGGGCACACCGCCCAGCACCGCCCGTTGGCACACGATCCCCTTGTCCCAGGTGTGGCGCCACTTCTCCTTGCCTGTCAGCGGATCGAGGGCCGACATCGAGCGCAGCGTCGGGGTGTTGGCCAGCACCGCGCCGTCGATGAGCATGGCGGCCTGGTCGGTGCGGTCGTCCTGCGGCATCCGGACCTTCCACAGCACATCACCGGTGTCGGCGTCCACCGCCATCAGATCGGTACCGCCCATGTAGTCCCCGTCCGGCAGGTTCTTCGCGGTGTGATTGCGGTAGGCGTAGACCACACCGTCGCGCACGGCGAACGGGTGGTCGATCCCGTCGCCGTCGCGATTGACCTTGACGGTCCACAGCCGCTCGCCGGTGTTGGCGTCGAACTTCGCGGCGTCGTACTCGGACCCGCTGCAGTACAGCGCGGAACCGTCCACCAGGCAGCCCCGCTCGCTGACGCCCGGGGTGCCGCTCTGCCACGGCTTCCAGCCCTCCGGCGACGCCGCCGGCCGCACGGGCCGGTCCGGCCCTGCCGCACCGCCGCCCAAGAAGCCGAGCGCGGCCCCGACGGTGATCGCGGCAACGGCCACCGCCGCCCCAGCGGCCTGCGAGAGGCGGCGCCGGCTGCGCCGCCGCACCACCTTCTCGACCAGGTCCCCGGGCGCCCGGACCCGGTCCAGCGCGACCGCGCGCAGTGTCTCCCGGACCTTCTCCTCCACCTGTTCCGTCGTCATCCCTGGACCCCCTTCGACGTATAGCTGAGCGGCTGCATCTGTTCCGCGTGCCCTTCGGGCCCCAGCTCCGGTACGAGCGCCCGGAGCTTCGCGAGCGACCGGTGCGCCGTACTGCGCACCGTGCCGACCGGGCACCTCAGCAGCGCCGCGACCTCGGCCTCCGGCAGGTCCTCGAAGTAGCGCAGGACGACCACGGCTCTCTGCCGCTTCGTCAGACGGCCCAGTGCCGCCCACAGCGCGATCCGCAGCTCGGAGTCCGACTCGGCGCCGGCCTCCCCGCCGGACTCGGGCAGTACGGGCACCGTCGTCTCGGCGCTGTGTCTGCGCAGCCGCCAGCGGTTGACCTGCTGGCGGTACATGATCTGGCGGATGTACGCCTCGGGCTGCTCGATCTGCGCCCAGCGCCCATAGGCTTTCATCAGCGCGATCTGCAGCAGGTCTTCCGCGGCATGCCGGTCCCCGCCGGTGAGCAGCACCGCGAGCCGCAGCAGCGCGGTGGAGCGCATCGCTACGAACTCCCGGAACTCGTCGTGACTCGACGCCTTCATCGATCCTCCCCTTCTCGGCAATCATCACGACGCGATGAGCCGGCCGCGGCTATCCCTCGTAGGGCGAGATTGTGGATTCATACCAAGTCCGGCCTCGGCAGGGTGAACCGGTCGAGGGTGCACTCCCTCAACTCCAGGCCGGGGAACGGTATGAGGGAACAGGTGCTCCCACCGGGTGAGCTCCTGCTCGGTGGGAACACCTGTCCCGCCGCGTGCCCCGAACTCTCGCTCGGCGGACGGGACGTAGGGGACCCAGCACGGTTCGGCCCGCGCCGAACCGTTCCGCCGTTAGCGTTTCCGCATGACCGAAACCCAGAGAGAAGACCCGGCCGAGGCCGTCACCGCCATGGTCGGCCATGTGCTGGACCTGGCGGCGAGCTGGACCGCCTGGGACGGTCGGCCGGTACCTGTCGACGATCGCGTGTACACCCCGCACAAGGCGATCCGCCGGGTCGCCGACCATCTCGTGGACCACCTCGCCGAGTTGGAGGCACGCCTGGTGGGCGAAGAGCCGTTGCCCGACCACTGGCACGCGTCGGCGAGCACGACGGAGGCGGATCTCGCCCCGTTCACCGAGGACGACCTGGACGAGGCCCGCAGCCGTCTGAACCGGCTCGCCCGGATCTGGGCGAACCGGCTCGGGGCGCTGACCGACGACCAGCTCGACCACTCGCCGGGTGAGGGGTGGTCGTTCCGTGAACTCGCCCTGCATCTACGGGGATCCACGTACTACGCCGACTCTGTGGGAAAGGTGTCATGACTCCCGTCGCCACTCCGTTCGCCGCGCTCCATCACGCCGACACCCCGCTGCTTCTGCCCAACGCCTGGGACCACGCCTCCGCGCTGGCTCTCGCCCGGCAGGGCTTCGAGGCCGTCGGGACGACGAGCCTCGGCGTCGCCGCTGCCGCCGGGCTGCCCGACGGCGCTGCGGCGACCCGTGATCTGACGCTCCGGCTCGCCCGGCAGCTCGGCGGCGGGCGCTTCCTGCTGTCGGTGGACGCCGAGGACGGGTTCGGCCAGGACCCGGACGATGTCGCCGGGCTGGCACGCGAGCTGGCCGACGCCGGGGTGGCCGGCATCAACATCGAGGACGGACTCGCGCCCGTGGGCCTGCACGCGGCGAAGATCGCGGCCGTCAAGGCCGCGGTGCCCGAGCTCTTCGTGAACGCGCGGACCGACACGTACTGGCTCGGCGACGGCGGCCACGCCGAGACCTGCCGCCGCCTCGACGCCTATGCACAGGCCGGAGCGGACGGCGTGTTCGTCCCCGGGCTGAGCGACCCGGGCCGCATCGCCGACCTGGTGAAGACGTTCGACGTGCCGCTCAACATCCTCTACGCACCCCTGGGCCCGACCTTCCCCCAGCTCGGCGACCTCGGCGTACGCCGGGTCAGCCTCGGGTCCCTGCTGTACCGGCGCGCGCTGGGCGCGGCCCTGGACACCGCCCTGGACATCCGGGCCGGACGAACGCCGCCGGGTGGCGCCCCGGACTACGCGGAGGTGCAGGCGCTCAGCGCACAGCGCGGCGACGCCTAGCACCACCGGAACCACCAGGTAGACCCCGCAGCAGGCCACGACCACAGCGACCAGCGCGCACCCGGCGATCGCGGAGCGGCGCAGGCCGCTGCGCCGGGGGAGCAGCACGACGGCAGCCGCCGTTCCGGCCGGCGTCACCGCGGCCAGACACGCCGAAGTCGCCCGGAGCAGCACCTCCACGCCGATCACGTCCCGCGCCGCGATCAGCAGGACCGCCGTGCAGGGGGCGAGAAGGGCCAGGCCTCCCCTGATGCCGAGGTCCGCCGGCAGGGGGAGCGACCCGGACCGGGCGAGCGCCGCGCCCAGCCGCGCCCCGCCCGCCAGATACGCGCAGCCCCGCCATGAGGCGCTGCGCGCGCCCCGACGCCCGCAGGCCGGCCATGTTCGCCCCGGCCGCGGCCGCCAGGACGAGCGCCGCCCCCCGTCGCGGTGGCACCGCCCAGGCCCGCCGCGGCGGCCACGTACGCGCCGCCGATCAGTGCCGCGGCGGGTACGCCGAGCGGGACGGCCCAGTAGAACCACCAGCCGACGGGTGCGGCGGCCCGCTCCCCGAAGGCCCGGCGGACGAATGCCGAGACACCGCCCCCGTCCGGGTGGCGCGCGCCCAGGGCCGCGAACACGAGGGCGACCGGCAGGCTCAGTGCGATCAGCCCGGCCCAGGCGAGCACCGACGCGGGCCCGGCCGCCGCCGCGGCCGACGACGGCAGCGCGAGCACCCCGGGGCCCAGGACGGCCCCCATGCACAGGGCCGTCCCGGTCCGCAGCCCCAGCCCCGTCCGCGCGTCGGCCGGACCCCGCCGTGTTCGCACGCCCATGAGGTCCCGCCGCGTCCGCATGCTCGCTGGATTCCGTCGCGTTCGTACGTTCATCGGCACGGCTCCCCGATCACTGTTCGGCATCCTGTGTCGAAGGTAGGCAGTGGGTGCGATGGTCGGACGATCTGCCGAATTCAATTCGGCGAACGGGGAAGGGTGGCGGTCATGGATGCACTTGATTCGGCGATCGTGGAACACCTTCAGCGCGATGCGCGGCAGACCAACCGGGAACTGGCCCGCAAACTCGGCATCGCCCCGTCGACCTGTCTGGAGCGCGTACGGGCGCTGCGCAACCGCGGTGTGATCACCGGCTATCACGCGGCCGTCGACCTGCGCGCCCTCAACCGTCCTGTCCAGGCTCTGCTGTCCGTGCAGGTACGGCCGCTGAGCCGCGAGGTCGTCGAGGGCTTCAAACAGTACGCGGCCGGTCTCCCCGAGGTCCTGTCGGTCTTCGTCGTCGCGGGCAGCGAGGACTTCCTCGTCCATGTCGCCGTCCCGGACGTCGACCAGCTGCACTCCTTCCTGCTGGACCGCTTCAGCAAGCGGCGCGAGATCGTCAACTTCCGCAGCTCGGTGATCTATCAGCATCTGAGCAAACCGGTGACGAGACCACTGAGACCGTCCGACGCACCGTGACGGCAGGCGGGTCGGCCGACCGGCTTCCCGTGAGCGTCAGGGCGAGCAGGCCCGCGTGGTCAACCGGGTGCTCCCGGCCTCCGAGCCGGCCGCCGGGAAGCGCGACGGGACCGGCCCGGTCACTCGTCGTCCCCGTCCTGGGCGCGGGGCCAGTTCTCCAGGGCCACGTGCAGGGCGTCCAGCGCGTGCCGCCATGACGTCTCCACGGCGCGGGGGGCGCCGAATCCGCCGATGGCCTCGAGGCTGCAGTAGCCGTGGAAGGTGCTGCGCAACAGACGTACGGCGTCGGTGAGATCGGGCTCGGACAGCCCATAGCCGCGGAGCATGCCATAGGTGACGTCGCCCGTGACCTCGGCGGTGCGGCGGTAAGCCGGCGACCCGGCGACGAGGGCGGGGTCGAGCTGCGTGTGGGTGGCCCGGTAGCGGCCGGGCCGCTCCAGCGCGTACGCGCGATAGGCGTCGGCGAACGCGACGAGCGCGTCCTTGCCGGCCCGCCCGGCAACGGCGGCGGCGATCCGGTCGATCATCTCGCCGGACGCGAGCAGCGCGATGCGCTGGCGCAGTTCCCGCACATTCTTCACGTGCGCGTACATGCTCGCGTCCTTCACCCCGAACTGCCGGGCCAGCGCCGACACGGTGACGTTCTCGAAGCCGATCTCGTCCGCGAGATCGGCCCCGGCCCGCACGACCCGTTCGGTCGTGAGCCCGGCACGAGCCATGGGGGACCACCTTTGCGCCACGGAGTGTTTCCTAGGAAATCTAGGCGGAACCCTAGTCCCGACAGAGCCCGAACTCCACGGAAGTCCTGACGCAACGGACACCTGGGCGGTCAACATGCCTACTGGCAAGGTCAGTTGACCGATCCAGGTCGCCCCGCGATCACGAGCACGCCGCACGCCGTTCATGCTCCGGGCCGAATCTCCTCATGAAGCGCCCGCGAGGGCGGGGCGGGACTCAGGAGACGGTCATGGGGCACACGCACGGACACGAGCACGGGCATCACCATCACCACCATCACGGCCACGAGGACACGGGCGCCCCGCTGCCCGCCGCCTTCGACACCTCCGTGCCCGACGAGGCGCTCACTCCCGAGCAGCGGTCGCGCCGTTCGCTGCTGCGCCGCGCGGGGCTGCTCGGCGCGGGCCTCGCCGCCGGAGGCGTCCTCGCGCAGGGGGCCGCCACCCCCGCGTACGCCTCCACGAGCGGCCGGAGAAAGAACGGCTTCCTGTGGCTGGCCGGCGACCACCACATCCACACCCAGTACAGCAGCGACGGCAAGTACCGCGTCGGCGACCAGGTCCGGCAGGGCGCCGCACACGGCCTGGACTGGATGGTCATCACCGACCACGGCAGTGAGACGCACGCCAAGATCGGTGTGGAGAAGGTCAACCCGGACATCCGGGAGGCCCGGGACGCCTACGAGGACACCCTCGTGTTCCAGGGTCTCGAGTGGAACATCCCGGCCGCCGAGCACGGCACCGTCTTCGTCCATCCGGGCCGGAACGAGGTCGCGGTCCTCAAGCAGTTCGAGACCGACTCGACGGCAGCGTGAAGGGCGCGTCCGACTCGACGCCCGCCAATGAGGCGCTGGCCGTAGCGGGCCTCAACTTCCTCGCGCAGCAGGTGGAACGGCGCAAGGTGAAGGACGCCCTGATGCTCGCCAACCACCCGGCGCGGCGCGGTGTGGACTCGCCGCACGAGATCCGCGGCTGGCGCGATGCCACCGCGCCCGGCCGGCAGATCGCCGTCGGCTTCGAAGGTGCCCCGGGCCACCAGGCCGCCGGTCTGGCCACACCGCTCGGCATGGGCCGGGCCCGCGGCATCTACGACAACAGCCCGAGCGCCGCCTCCTTCGCCGGGTACCCGCTGGAGAGCTACCGCACCTGGGGCGGCTTCGACTGGATGACCGCCACCGTCGGCGGACTGTGGGACAGCCTGCTCGCCGAGGGCAAGCCCTGGTGGATCACCGCCAACTCCGACTCCCACCAGGTCTACACGGACACCGCCGTACGCGGCGGACCGGACAGCGACTTCACCGCCAACGGCAGGCACACCGACCCGGTCTACGGCGGCAGGATCGACCTCACGCAGGGCGACTACTGGCCCGGCCAGTACAGCCGTACGCACGTCGGCGCCGACGGATTCTCGTACGCCGCCGTGATGGACGGCATCCGCGCCGGTCGGGTGTGGGTCGACCACGGGCAGCTCATCAGCGGTCTCGACGCGCGCGTCGCGGGCGGCGGCCGCTGGGCCACCCTCGGCGGCGCGCTGCACGTGCGCAAGGGCACCCGGGTCACGCTCACCGTCGACCTGGGTCTGGCCGGTGGCCCCAACTGGGCGGGCTTCCTGCCGAAGTTGGCGCGCGTCGACGTCATCCAGGGCGATGTGACGGGCCCGGCCGCGGACCGGGACACGATCACGGCTCCCACCGCGCGGGTCACCCGGTCCTACGAGGTGAACAAGTCGGCCGGCACGGTCCGGCTCACCTACGACCTCGGTGCCGTCGACCGCCCGGTGTACGTCCGTCTGCGGGGCACCGACGGCAACCGTTCAGCCGTCGGTCTGATGGGCGCGGCGGTCGACCCGGCGGGTCCGGCCGTGGACGTCGTCGGTGACGCGGACCCGTGGAAGGACCTGTGGTTCTACTCCAACCCGGTGTGGGTTCTCCCCTCGTGAGCGATCTGTACGTCGTCGGAGTCGACACCGGTCACACGGGAGCCCTGCGGGAGGCCGACCACCTGCTGCGTGCGCTGGCTGTCGAACTCGACCTGGAGGAAGACGTGTCGGGCTGCACGCACCACGTACGGGACGGACGGCGTCCGCACACGGCGCTGTCCTTCGCCCTGCCGTCGGAACGTGCGGCCCGCGCGGCCTGGCGCCGGCTCCTGGGGACCGAATCCGCCATCGTCCCCGGTGCCGGTGCCGGTGCTGGTGCCGGTGCCGGTGGCGGTGTCGTCCTGGGCGCTGCCTTCGGCGGTGAGCGGCACGGGCCCGACGATCTCGCGGCCGGAGCCGCACACGCCGTCGCCGAGCACACGGCGCGCACGGGTGGCCGTGCCGTCCTGTACCCGGGGGCCGACGCCCTGACCGGCACCGTGACCGTCGCGCGGCTTCTGGAAGTCTCCGCGGTGGAGCGGATCACCGTACTCGGCTCGCCCGAAGGCGCCGCTCAGGGACGGCAGTTGATCACGCGTGACCACGTACGTCCCGAGTGGCGCGACGGTCGCCTGGTCCTCGCGGCGATGCCCGCCGCGGGCGGAGCACTGGTTCCCTTCGAGGTGCCTGACCCGACACCCTGCTGTGCGGACCATTGAGTCCGACATGCGGCGCGGAGGCCGGCGACGTGGTTCACGGCATCCGCGGCGAGGACCTCCGGGTCAGCCGGATCAGTTGGACGGTGGCCACCAGCGAGCCGGCGGACAGGACCGTCAACAGCCACGGCACCGCGTCAATGCCCGACGCCTCGATCCCCACGCCGAGCAGCGGGGGAGCGGCGACGCCGCCGATCATCGACGCCGCGATCACCCAGGCGCCGGCTCTCCCCGCCTGCGGAAGCGCGCTGTTGAGCCAGGTCAGCCCCGTCGGGAACACCGGCGCGATGAACAGCCCGACACCGGTGTACGCCACCGGGGCCGCCCCCGGCATCAGCGCCAGCAGAAGGCACGCCGTCATGCCGGCCGCGCAGACCGCGAGGATGCGCTCGGGCGCGTACCTCAGGGCGATCGGGACGACGAGGAAACGGCCCGCCGTCATCATCAGCCAGTACACCGAGGTGGCGGACGCGGCGACGGTCGCGCTGTAGCCGACGGTCTCGAGATGCGTCGGCTCCCAGCCGCCGACCCCGGCCTCGACGGCGACGTTCAGGATGTAGAGCACGAGGAAGCCGATCAGGACGCGGGAGAGCAGCCCGCCTCCGGAGGCGGGCGCCGCCCGGTCGCAGGGAGAGGCGGTCTCCGCCGCCCCGCCGCGGACCCCGCCCGTGCACAGGACCAGCCCGCCCGCGAGCACCGCGCACGCCCCGAACGCGTACGCGTAGTCCTTGGGCCCCACCCACGCGATCAACGCGGGCCCGAGAACGGCGCCGATGCCGAAGTGCGCGTTCAGGACGTTCAGCATCGCCGTCGAGCGGTCGCCGAAGCCGACGGAGAACAACTGGTTGAGGCCGTAGTCGACACCGCCGAAGCCGAGGCCCCCGAGAAAGGCGGCGGTGAGGGCGAGCGGCCAGTTCGGAGCGAGCGCGAACCCGGCGGAACCCGCGGCCATCAGTCCGTAACTGGCGCCCAGCAGCGCCCGGTTGCTGATCCGGGCGTGAACGGCGTTGAAGGCCAGGACACCCGCGACCCCGCCGGTGAAGTGCAGGCTCAGGCCGAGTCCGGCCGCGGACGGGGACAGGCCGAACTCCGCGCGCAGGCCCGGCACGGCGGGACCGTACAGCGCCTGGATCATGCCGATGAGGACGAACGCGACGCAGGACGCGACCGCTGCCGGGCGGCTGAAGAGCCGTCCGGCAGCGGTCGGTATGACGGTGTCAGTCATGGATCTCCGAGAAGACGAACGAGAACTCCGCCGGTTCGGCCCTCAGTTGGTACGGGGGAAGGGCGCCGGGACCGCACGACTGCGAACCGATGCCCTGCTGCCCGTGGTCGAGGTTGACCCAGACCGTGTCACCCGGGAGCAGATCGGTCAGATGGTCGGCGGCGTCCAGCTGCTCGGTCGTCCAGCGGCGCGCGGTGAACCAGAAGGACGGGTCGCCCTCGATCCGCAGGCCCCCGATCCGCGCCCAGCGGACGTCGGCCCGGGCGCCGTTCTCCTGCGGGCGCACGTACGGTGTCTGCAGCTCGTCGACCGTCGACTCCCAACGGCCGATCAGGGAAGCCGACTTGGTGTCCGGATAGCCCTCGCCAGGGCCGCCGCCGAACCAGGTCACCCGGTCCGCGGAGCCCGCGAGCCCGAGCCGGACGCCGAGCCGCGGCAACGGCAGCGTCCAGTCGCCCTCCGGGGCCACGGACACGGTCAGCCGCAGCCGCGTGCCGTCGGAGGTCCACCGGTACACGGTGCGCAGGCCCACCTCCCAGGCGGCCGGTGCCACCCGGGTGCGTACGGTCAGGGCATCGTCGCCCGGTTCCACCCCGTCCAGCCGATGCCGCATCCGGTGCAGGCCCAGCTTGCGCCAGAGCGTCCCGTGCCGGGCGTCCGGCTGCCAGCTCGCACCGTTGTCGTTGTCGGTCGGGGCGCGCCACACGTCCAGCCGGGGGCCGGTGACCTCGACCCCGCCGATCGTCAGCAGCGCACCGGTGCGGGCGTCGAAGGTCCCCGGCCCGAGGGTGATCACCCGCTCGCCCGGCACCGGAGCGCCGGTCGGCGTCAGGCGTGGCGACACCGGCTCCGAGACGGGTAGTTGGGTCCAGGAGACGACATGGCCGGGTGGCCCCCACGCCGTCTCCTCGGCCAGCACCGCCCGGACCGTCCACCAGGTCTCGGAGCCCCGTGGGTCCGCCGGCGGCGTCGGCAGCTTGACGTCGGCCGACTCGCCCGCCGCCAGTGCGGGCACCGGGAGCGGGCCCGACGCGACGGTCTCGCCATCCACTTGGTACGACCACTCGAAGGCGAGGGCGGAGAGGTCCGCGAAGTCGTACCCGTTGGTGACGCGCACGGTGCCGTCCGAGCCCAGTGCCCGGCCCCCTTGGGACTCGGAGGGGGAGACCCCGCCGTCGATGCGGACGGGCTCGATCACCTTCTTGTACTCGACGAGCCCGGGGGACGGTGTCCGGTCGGGGAAGAGAAGCCCGTCGCAGACGAAGTTCCCGTCGTGCAGTTCCTCGCCGAAGTCACCGCCGTACGCGAACCCGTACCGCTCGTCCCGGATGCCGTGGTCGATCCACTCCCAGATGAAACCGCCCTGGACGCGGTCGTAGGAGGCGAAGAGGCGCTGGTAGTCCGCGATGCCGCCGGGGCCGTTGCCCATGGCGTGCCCGTATTCGCAGAGGATGAAGGGGAGTCGGCGTCGTTTGCGGCCACCGCCGTCCAGGTGCCGGCCGATCCGCTCGACCTCGGCGTGCGGGGCGTACATGCGCGAATAGACGTCCGTGTCACGGCAGTCGAGGTCGCCCTCGTAGTGGATGAGCCGTGAGCCGTCGCGGTCCCGGATCCACTCGGCCATGGCGGTGAGACCGCGCCCGGTACCGGCCTCGTTGCCGAGGGACCAGATGACGACGGACGGGTGGTTCTTGTCGCGCTCGACCATGCGCGCCGCCCGGTCGAGCAGCGCGGGTGTCCAGCGGGCGTCGTCGACGGGGTTGTCGCGCCAGGCCTGTTCGGTGAAACCGTGGGTCTCCAGGTCGCACTCGTCGATGACCCACAGGCCGTACTCGTCGCACAGGTCGAGGAAGGCGGGGTGCGGCGGGTAGTGCGAGGTGCGCACGGCGTTGATGTTGTGCCGTTTCATCAGCAGTACGTCGGCCAGCATGGTTTCCGGGTCGAGGGCGCGGCCCTTCTCCGGATGCCACTCGTGCCGGTTGACGCCCTTGAAGAGGACCGCCCTGCCGTTCACCTTGATCAGACCGTCTTCGAGCGCGACGGTACGGAACCCGATGCGCAGCGGGACGCGCTCGCCCTCCGTGACCAGTTCGCCGTCGTACAGCCGGGGCGTCTCGGCCGTCCACGGCAGCACCGGCACCGTGACCGCCGTACCGGTCTCGACATCGATGTCCAGGGCGGGGACGAGGACCCGCCCGTCGACGTCGGAGTCGACGCGCAGGGTTCCCAGGCCTTCGAGGTGGTCGTAGGAGGCGTGCGCGAAGAAGTCGAGCGCGCTGCCCGCCGGGCGGTGCAGCAGGGTGACGTCACGGAAGATGCCCGGCAGCCACCACTGGTCCTGGTCCTCCAGATAGGAGCCCGCCGACCACTGGTGCACCCGGACCGCGAGCACATTGCCGCCGGCCTTCAGCAGATGGCCCACGGCGAACTCGTGCGGCAGCCGCGAGCCCTTGAACTCGCCGAGGTCGGTGCCGTTCAGCCAGACCCGGGCACAGGACTCGACACCGTCGAAGCGCAGGACCGTTCCGCCGTCCGCCGGCCAGTCCGGCGGGAGGTCGAAGCGGCGCAGATGGTCACCGGTCGGGTTCTCGGTGGGCACGCGCGGCGGGTCGACCGGGAACGGGTAGAGGTGATTGGTGTAGATCGGCGCGCCATGGCCCTGCAGCACCCAGTGGCCGGGGACCCGGACCTCGGCCCAGCCCCCGGCCTCGTACCCCTCGGCCGCGAAGGAGTCGTCCCGGGCGTCGGCGGTGGGCGAGAGCCGGAATCTCCAACTGCCGTTCAGCGACAGGGACCTGGCGTCCGAGGCCGGGTACCAGGCGCGCGGCGGCAGGGCGCCGCTGCCGGGGGAGGCGTCCTCGACGTAGTCGGTGGCGGACGGGGGAGAGGCCGGTGCTCCGGGGGAGGTGCGGAAAGACATGCGTCTCCTAGGTCAGCCCTTGATGCCGGTCTGCGCGATGCCCTGGACCAGCCAGCGCTGGAGGAAGAGGAACACGAACACCAGGGGCAGGATGGAAATGGCCGTGGCCATGAAGATCAGATGGAAGTTGACGGTCTGGTTCGTCATGTACGAGGAGAGCGCGACCTGGACCGTCCACGCCTCGGGGTTCTGGCCGATGACCAGCGGCCAGAGGAAGGCGTTCCAGCCGCTGATGAAGGTGATGGTCGCGATCGCGGCGAAGAAGTTCAGCGAGTTGGGCACGACGATGCGCCAGTACGCGCCCCAGTAGCCGAGCCCGTCCATGCGCGCCGCCTCCTCCAGCTCCTTCGGGAACCCCAAGAAGTACTGCCGGAAGAGGAAGCACGTGAAACCGCTGAAAAGCCCCGGGATGATGAGACCGCGAAGACTGTCCACCCAGCCGAGTGACGAGACCAGCACGAAGCTCGGGACGAAGGTGACGGCGGAGGGGACCATCAGGGTCACCAGCACCCCGTAGAAGACCTTGTTGGCGTGCTTGTACGGGATCCGCGCGAGCCCGTAGCCGGCGAGCGAGCAGACCAGCAGGGTGCCGAGGGTGTGCAGCACGCCGACGACGGCGGAGTTCCACAGGGAGCGGGCGAAGGGGACGGTGGGGTCGTCGAACAGCTCCGTGATGTTGCCCCACTTGAGGTCGGTGGGGAAGAACTGCCAGTTCTCGCCGGTGATTTCGGCGTCCGTCGACAGCGCGTTGCGGACGAGCAGGTAGAAGGGGACGAGGAACAGCAGTCCGGCGACCCCTGTGGCGATGTACAGGCCGGTGCTGCCGAGGACACCGCGCCGGTTCCCTCCGCGTCTCCTCGGCGGCGCGGCGTGGGCCTTCCGGCCTTCCATGACGGCGGTCACTCGGCTTCCTCCCCGCGTCCGAATCCCATGAACGTGCCCTGGAGCAGTGTCACCATGCAGATCAGCAGGGTGAGGATGACCGCGCCCGCGCTGCCCGCGCCGTAGTCCTGGGCCTGGCCGAGCGCCGTGTAGTACAGCTCGACGAGCGGCGGGCGGCCCCAAGTGGTCTTCGACAGCAGGTTGAAGAACTCGTCGAAGGCCTGGTAGGCGGCCACCAGGAGCAGCAGGATCACGGCCGTCGAGGTGGCGCGCAGCTGCGGCAGGGTGATGTGGCGGAAGGTCTGCCAGCCGGGCCTGGCACCGTCGATCGCGGCGGCCTCGTACAGCTCCGGCGGGATGTTCTGCAGGGCGGCCAGGAAGAGGATCATGTAGAAGCCGGCCTGGAGCCACAGGCGGGCGGTCACGATGACCAGCCAGTACCAGGGCGGATCGGGGTTGGCCAGCCAGGCGACGTTCTCGATCCCGAACCAGCCGAGGACGGTGTTCATCAGACCGAAGCGGACGCCGCTGAAGATGGACATCTTCCAGATCAGCGAGGCGGCGACATAGCTGCACGCGGTCGGCAGGAAGAACACCGACCGGAAGAACGCCCGCATGAACCGTAGCCGGTTCACCAGCAGCGCGAGGCCGAGGGAGAGCGCCCAGGTCAGCGGCACGATGAACGCGGCGAAGACGGTGAAGGTGACGAGCGCCCCGGTGAAGTTGCCGTTCTCCAGCATCTGCCGGTAGTTGTCGAAGCCGACGAACTTGTCCGGGGTGACCGTGAAGCGGGCCTCGAAGAAGCTCAGCCACAGGCTCCAGCCGATCGGCACGTAGACGAAGATCAGCAGGCCGAGGAGGAAGGGGCCGGTGAAGAGCCAGAAGTTGAGGGTGCTGCCGCCCCGCAGCCCCCGCCGCGGCCGGGCCGTCGTGGCCTTGGCCGGGGCGGGGCGCGAGACTCCGCGTGGGGTGGTGATCGACATGTCGCAGCCCGTCCGTCGGTCTATCCGAAGAGCTTCTTGAGCTCGCGGTTGACGGTCACGTCGGCCTTGTCGAGCGCGGCCTCCGGGTCCTCGTCCTTGCGGACGGAGTTGGCGAAGACGTCCTCAAGAGCGGTGATCATGGACTGGGTCCAGCCGATGTTGTCGAAGTGCCCGTACTCACTGAAGAGCTTGACGCCCTCGGCGGGCAGGCCCGACTTGAGCTTGGTGGCGGACGCGGCGAGCGAGGAGCGCGGCGGTATGTGGAAGCCGTACGAGAGCGACCAGTCCTCCTGGTACTTCTTCTGCTCGATCCAGAGCCACTTGACGTACTCCTTGGCCAGGTCGACGTTCTTGCCCTTGGCGTTGACGAACATCGACCAGCCGCCGTTGTAGACGGACGGCTTGCCGTCGTCGGTGACCTTGGGGAAGGCGAAGACCCCGATGTCGTCGCCGAGCGCCTGCTGCATCTGCGGCATCGCCCACATCCCGCAGAACTGGATGGCGCACAGGCCCTGGTTGAGCGCCGACGGGTCCCAGTAGTCGGCCGGGGCGTCCAGGAGCAGGTGGCCGCTGGTGAAGAGCTTGCGCATCTTCTTCAGGCCCTCCTTGACCCCCTCGGTGTGGTAGGCGATCTGGTTCTTGTCGTCGAGGGTGTCGGCGCCCGCCGACCAGATCATCGGGTTGATCACCGCGTGCAGGTCGTTGCCGATGAAGAGTCCCTTGACCTTTCCGGTGGTCAACTTCGCGGCGGCCTCGATGAGTTCGTCGAGAGTGGTCGGCACCTTGACGCCGGCCTTCTCCAGCAGCGAGGGCCGGTAGAAGAAGAACTGCGGGTCGTCGATCATCCGGACGCCGTACGTCTTCCCGTCGACCGTGTGCGAGGCGATGTCGGCCGGATTGAAGTCGTCCTTGACCGGCTCGATGATGTCGCTGAGGTCCGCCACCTGGCCGCTCTTGACGAGCTGGATCTGCGGGTGGAACTCGAAGAGGTCGGGCGCGTTCTTGGTGAGCAGCGAGGCGAACAGCTTGCTCTCGAAGTCGCTGCCGGTGATCCACTGCGTGGTCACCTGGGCCTTGTCGTAGGCCTTCGCGTACTTCTTGATGGCCTGCTCGGTGCCCGCCTCCCCGTAGGCGTGGAAGTACTGGACCAGTTCCTCGCCCGAACTCCCGCCCCCGGAACGCCCGTTGTTGCTGCCGCAGGCGGCCAGTGGCCCGAGGGCGGCGAGGCCGGCGGCGGCCCGCAGTACGGAGCGACGGTCCCAGTTGCTGCTCATTGCCGACATGTTGACGTCCTTGTCCTGAGTGCGGCTGCGGCTCGAATTCGCGGTGCGGTGCGGGACGTTAACCTTCTGCTAAGGCTTCGGCAAGGGGTTGGACGAAGTCGGTGCGAAGCGTTGTCGGGGGTTCGGGATACCGGACGCGACGGAGCCGCGGTCCGCCTCCGGGTGAACCGCGAGGCCTCAACTCACGTCAACATGGCACTACTTGGAGCAGACCGCGACGATGGCGCCGATTCCGTCGTCAGGCGGGCGGTGCCGTACGGCTCCGTGCGGGCGCGGCCCGCTTGGCGGCCGGCCGCTGGCCGACCGACTGGAGTGCCCCCTCGAGGGCGAACGTCGCGGCACCGAGGCAGACCGGGTCGGTCGGAATGGGGGACAGGACGATCTCGGTGGCCGCGAGGGGGCGCCGCAGCGCGTGCCGGGCGACGGCCTCGCGCACCTCGCGCAGCAGCGGCTCCCCGAGCGTGGCCGCGACCCAGCTGCTCAGGACGACCACTTCGGGGTTGAGCAGGTTCACCAGGTCGGAGATCCCGGCGCCGAGGTAACGGGCGGTGTCGCGTACGACCTTGAGGGCCACCGGATCCCCCGCGGCGACACCCGCCGCGAGGGCGTCGATGGTGGCCGTCTGGTCCTCCGGGTGCAGCAGGGTGCTGCCGGGGCTCAACTCCCGGAGATTCAGCATGATTCCGGGAGCGCCGACGTATGTCTCCACGCAGCCGTGGTTGCCGCAGTGGCACAGCCGGCCGTCCAGGACGAGGGTGGTGTGACCCCACTCGCCGGCGCTGTTGCTGACACCGCGGTGCAGTCCGCCGCCGAGCGCGAGACCGGCGCCCACGCCCGTGCCCAGATTGACCACGACGGCGTCACCGCGTCCGCGGGCCGCGCCGAACCACAGCTCGGCGACGGCGCAGGCGCGCAGCGGGTTGTCGAGGTAGAGGGGGTAGGCGATGTGCTCCGCGAGCAGATCGAGCAACGGCACGTCGTGCCAGTCCCAGTTGGGCGCGTACTCCGAGACCCCCCTGTCGCGGTCGACCTGCCCGGGGACGCTGACGCCCACGCCCAGGACGCGCGCGCCCTCCACCCCGGCCTGCGCGACCACCGAGCCGACGGCGGCCGCGACATGCCCGACGACCTGTTCCGGACGGCTCTCGCCGGGGCGCATGTCCTCGTCGGCGCGGGCGAGCACGTTCAGGGCGAGGTCGAACAGCTCGACGCGGACGTACGTCTCCGCGATGTCGACGCCGATGAGGGCGCCACCCGTCGCGTTGACGGCCACCAGCCCCCGCGGGCGGCCACCCGCGGAGTCCTCGAACCCGACCTCGGTCAGCATCCGCAGATCGAGCAGCTCACCGACGAGCGTGGCGACCGTGGCCAGACTGAGCCCGGTCGCCGTTGCCAGCTCCTGCCGCGAGGTGGGCGATTCCGCGATGATCTGCCGCAGCACCTCGTAACGGTTCGCGGTGCGGATGTCGCGTGATGTGCCGCGCTTCATGGGGCTCCCCTCGCTTCCGCGCACCGGGTACCGGGCACGTCGGCCGACCAGATCTTCCGGCCGGGGTCCGGGGGTGCGCCCCGGGGCGGCACGGCACCGATCGCCGCCCCCGGTCCCTCCGTGCCATGACGAGGCCCGTCGGCCCCGGCGCGGCGCAAGGCTATGGCCTGGGAGGGACTTTCGACAAGGGGTTAGGAAAGGGGGTGGAGAAAGTCCCCCACGAAGGCGTTGGTGAACGTCCCCGCCGGGTCGAGCTCGTCGACCAGCGCCCTGAACTCGGCCAGCCGCGGCGAGCGTCCGCGCAACACCGCGGGCGGCACGGTGAACACCTTGCCCCAGTGCGGCCGTGGCTCGAACGGCTCCAGCGCCCGCTCGACCCGCCGCACCACCGGCAGGACGGCCTCCGTGTCCTCCACCCAGGTGAAGTGCAGAGCCACGGTGTCCCGTCCGTACGCCGGACTCAGCCACTGACGGTCGGCGGCCACTGTCCGTACCTCGCAGATCTGCAGCAGCGGCGCGATCGTCTCACGGATCGCGTCCAGGGCGTGCAGCGCGGCCAGGGCGTCCGAGCGCGCCAGCAGGTACTCGGACTGCAACTCCGCTCCGCTGCTGGGGGTGAACTCGGCCCGGAAATGCGGCAGTCGCTCGTGCCAGGGGCCCGGGACGCCCAGCTGTTCGGTGCAGTTGCGCGCGGGCATCCCCGGCACCGGGTGCATGGCCTCGGTCGCGGGGGCCGCCCATGGGAAGTCGGTCCGCGGCCGGTCGGTGCGCCGCTTGACCCACACCTGCCGGAAGCCGGGGCGGCCCCAGTCGGTGAACAGGCTCACGCTGTACGCCGACGCCGCGACCGCCTCGAAGTCCAGCCCCTCCAGCGGAAGTTCGGTGAACACGTGCTGGCTCACCTCGAAGTCCGGTTCCAGGTCGAGGGTGAGCGCGGTGACCACGCCGAGCGCGCCCAGCGAGGTCACGGCGCCGTCGAAGCGTTCGTCTCCCCGGCCGATCGTCACGGACGAACCGTCCGCGGTGGTCAGCTCGACCTCGCGCACTGCGGCGGCTAGCGACCCGTTGGTGACGCCGGACCCGTGGGTGCCGGTGGCCACCGAGCCCGCCACGGAGATGTGCGGGAGCGAGGCCATGTTGTGCAGCGCGAACCCGTGCTCGTGCACCCGGCGGGCGAGTTCGGCGTAACGGACGCCGCCCGAGACCCGTACCGTACGGGCCGCGGTGTCGACGTCCACCGCGGGCGGCAGCGCGGTCAGCGACAGCAGGACACCGTCCGCGCCCGGTTCGGCGATCTCGTTGAACGAGTGCCCGCTGCCCAGCACGCGCACGCGGGAGCTCTCCGCGACCAGCGCCCGGAGCGCGGCGAGCGAGGAGGGCCGGTGCAGCTCCTTGGCCGCGTACGTGATGTTGCCGGCCCAGTTGGTGAGGGTCCGAGTCATCCCTGTCGTCCCTCCCGGGAAGTCGCCGTCCGTGGCCGGTGCGATGACCACCCGTGGAACGTACCTTGCCGGTCCGCCCGGCGGGCAGACCTGTCCGTTGACCCTCTCACGTGCCGCGATCTACCGTAGAGAGCGGTTGCTGTCGTTGGCGTCGCCGAACCGGAAGGCCACCTCCTTGCCCGAGCGTCCTGTGGCGATGTTCGCCATGACCGCCGAGAACGTGACGCGGATCTTCCCTCCGGACGCACTCGCCCGGCTGCGCGAGCTCGTGGACATCGATCTCTCCGTGGTGGCACGTGACTTCACCGATCCACGGGTACGCGCCCGCCTCGCCGCCACCGAGATCCTGATCACCGGCTGGGGATGCCCCGCACTCGACGCCGACACGCTCGAAGCGGCCCCGCAACTGCGAGCCGTGCTGCACGCCGCCGGTTCCGTGAAGGGTTTCGCCACCCCGGAGGTGTGGGAGCGCGGGATCGTCGTGTCGTCGGCCGCCGCCGCGAACGCGCTGCCCGTCGCCGAGTACACGCTCGCCATGATCCTGCTCGCCGGCAAGGACGTCTTCGCGTACCGGGACCGCCTGCGCACCGAACGGAGCTTTCCCCGCGGCGACATCCTGCCCGGCATCGGCAACCTCGGCCGCCGCGTCGGTGTCGTGGGCGCCTCCCGCATCGGCAGGCGCGTCATCGAACTGCTCCGGCCCTTCGACCTGAGGGTGAGCCTCGCCGACCCCTACGTCGACGAGGCCGGGGCCGCCGCCCTCGGAGTCCCCCTGCTGCCGCTCGACGCCCTGCTCGGCGGCAGCGACATCGTCACCGTCCACGCCCCGCAGACCCCCGAGACCCGGCATCTGATCGGCCGCCGCGAACTCGCCCTGATGCCCGCCGGATCGGTCCTCATCAACACCGCACGCGGCACACTGGTCGACCACGACGCCCTCGTCGAGGAGCTGCGCGCCGAGCGGATCAGCGCGATCCTCGACGTCACGGACCCCGAGCCGCTCCCCGTCGACTCCCCGCTGTACGACCTCCCGAACGCGTTCATCACACCCCATCTGGCCGGTTCCCAGGGCAACGAGGTCGCCCGGCTCGGACTGACCGTGCTGGACGAGGTCGAACGCCTGCTGTCGGGAAGGGAACCGGCGCACCGGATCGACCTGGAGGGACTGGCGCGGGCCGCCTGAGCGGGGTGTTCGGAGGGCGCCTCACACGGTGGGGCGCCCGGTGTCGGCGAGAGACCCCTGGACGGCAGGCCGGGCGAGGAACGCCGCCGTGGTCGTCACGAACCGTTCCGCGTCGTCGAGCCACGGGAAGTGCCCGGCCCCGGGCTGAACGACCAGCTCGGCGTGCGGGAACAGGCCGGCGAGTTCGGCCATCGCGGGAGGCGGGGAGTTCAGGTCGACCTCCCCGGCGAGCACCAGCACGGGGGACGCCAGGCGGCCGAGCGCCGCCCGGGTGGCGTCCGGGGCGAACGCGCCGTCGATGTGAAGAGCCGCGGCCTCGTGGTTCTTGTGCGCGTCCTCCGCGGCCCGGTGCGCCCGCGCGGCCTCGTCCCAACGCCCGTACCAGAAAGGGGCGATGGCCCGGAACGCGTCGGCGTCCCCGTTCCCGGCGACGATCGCCTCCAGAGCCGCGAACGCCCCCGGGAACCACGGCTCGTGGTGACGCAGCAGCGCCGTCGCCCTCCTGACCTCAGGGGCGATCTCGATCCCGGCGGCGTAGACGCTCGGTGTGATCAGCGCGAGCCGCGCCACGCGGTCCGGATGGCGCTGCGCGTAGAGCATCGCCAGATTCGTCCCGGCGGAGTGCGCGAGCAGGTCCATCCGGTCCAGGCCGAGGTGCTCGCGCAGGGCCTCCACGTCGTCGACCAGCCGGTCGCAGCGGTACGAGGCGGGGTCCTCGGGGGTCGCGGAGCCACCGGTTCCGCGCGGGTCCGCCATGATCAGCCGCCGGTGCTCGGACAGGCCGCCCAGATTCCCGAGATACCCGCAGTCCTGCATCGGTCCGCCCGGCAGGCACACCACCGGCGAGCCGTCCCCGCAGGTGTCGAAGTTCAGCTCGGTCCCGTCGTACGCGGTGAAGGCAGGCATGGTCACGACTCTCGCAGCGGCGCCCGGACGGAGCAAACGAGTTCTTCGCGGATCGGGTGTGCTGACCGGGGAGGGCCGACTCGAGGCGCGGGCCGGCGGGGCGGATCGGCGGCACGGACGGTCGGCGCGGATGGTCGGTACGGGGGTCTCGGGGACATCGGGGCACCTGGTGTCTCCAGGGCCGCGCGCGGTGACGTAAGGGCGCTCGACGCGGAGGTCGCCGAACGGCCCGAATGGCCCGGGTGATACGGATTTCGTTGCTGTGCTGTCATTGATATGCCGATCTGGTCAATCAATGGCCCATTCGCCTGCGATATCGGTATTCTCGCGACCATGGCCTATGGACCTCTCCCCGACACCGACCTCACCCGCCACCGCCGGCTGCGCGAGCAGGGCAGCCTCGACCGCGCCGACCTCGACGCCATCCTCGACGCGGGCTTCATCTGCCATCTCGGGGTGATCGTCGAGGGACGGCCGATGGTGGTGCCGACGGTGTACGGCCGGAGCGAGCGGGATCTGTACGTCCACGGGTCCGTGGCCGGCAGGAGCCTGGCGGGCGACACCCCCGTGTGTGTGACCGTGACGCACGTCGACGGGCTCGTCCTGGCGCGGTCGGTGTTCGAGCATGGGGTGAACTACCGGAGCGCGATGATCCACGGGGTGCCCCGCAAGGTCACCGACCCCGAGGAGAAGACCGAGGCGCTGCGGCGGCTCACCGAGCACGCCACGCCCGGACAGTGGGACTACGCGCGCCGGCCCAGCCGCAGGGAACTGGCCGCGACGACCCTGCTCGCGCTCTCCCTCGAAGTGGCCTCCGTGAAGATCCGTACCGGCGCCCCGGACGACGGGGACGGGCCGGACGCCGCACTCGGTCTGTGGGCCGGCACGCTGCCGCTGACCTCGGTCTGGGGGGCGCCCGAGCCGGACCCGCTGCTGCCGCCCGGGCAGCCCGCTCCCGCGCACATCGCGCGGCGCGAGGGGACCCGGCACGGCTGATGTCCGGGCGGGGGCATACCGTGAGGAGTCGAACACGACAGACGAAGCAGGTCGGGAGCGAGGAGAACGGGATGGGCAGCCGCACCGCGCTGGTCGAGGATCTGATGGAGCGGTTCCCGCACGTGCCGCGGGAAGCCGTCTTCAAGGAGGACCTGCTCCGCGGGGGCATGGCCTTCGACGCGTCCGCCCTCAGCGACAACGAGGGCGGTGAGGTCAAACCGAAGTCGTACTTCATCTTCTCCTTCGACCACGGCACCCTGCCCGAGCTGGGCGAGGCCGCGCTCCGGCGCCCGCCCGAGGAGATCATCCTCACGGGCGGCCCGTACGACCTGCGGCGCACCGTCGTGTCCGTGCGCGTCAATCCCGCCTCGCCGTACCGCGTCGCCGCCGACGAGGAGGGCGTCCTCGGGCTGTACCTCGACGGGAAGCGGATCGCCGACGTCGGGGTGCCTCCGATGCCGGAGTACTACCGGCACACCCTCTCGAACGGGAAGTCCGTGATGGAGGTGGCCCCGACGATCCAGTGGGGGTACCTCATCTACCTCACCGTCTTCCGCGTGTGCCAGTACTTCGGCGCCAAGGAGGAGTGCCAGTACTGCGACATCAACCACAACTGGCGCCAGCACAAGGCCGCCGGCCGTCCGTACACCGGCGTGAAGGACGTCGAGGAGGTCCTCGAAGCGCTGGAGATCATCGACCGTTACGACACCGCGAAGGCGTCGACGGCCTACACGCTCACCGGTGGCGCGATCACCAAGACGGTCGCCGGGCGCGACGAGGCCGACTTCTACGGGCACTACGCCAAGGCCATCGAGGAGCGGTTCCCCGGGCGGTGGATCGGCAAGGTGGTGGCCCAGGCACTGCCGCGCGACGACGTGCAGCGGTTCAAGGACTACGGCGTGCAGATCTACCACCCCAACTACGAGGTGTGGGACCGCCGTCTGTTCGAGCTGTACTGCCCCGGCAAGGAGCGTTACGTCGGCCGGGACGAGTGGCACAGGCGCATCCTCGACTCCGCCGAGATCTTCGGTGCGCGCAATGTGATCCCCAACTTCGTCGCGGGCGTGGAGATGGCCGAGCCTTTCGGCTTCACCACCGTCGACGAGGCCATCGCGTCGACGACCGAGGGTCTGCGCTTCTTCATGTCCCACGGCATCACACCCCGCTTCACCACCTGGTGCCCGGAACCGACGACGCCGCTCGGCAAGGCCAACCCGCAGGGTGCGCCGCTGGAGTATCACATCCGCCTGCTCGAGGCCTACCGCGCCACGATGGACGACTTCGGGCTCAAGTCGCCGCCCGGATACGGAGAACCGGGTCCGGGTCGCGCGGTCTTCTCCGTCAGCTCCTTCATGGACAGCCTTCCCGCGCAGGAGCCGGTCTCCCAGGTGTGACCCGCGCCCCTGGCCACCCGCACGGCCCGGACGTCATCCGTACGTCCGGGCCGTGCGCCGCGTTGCGCCGTGCCCGTTCCGTACTGCTTCCGTACCGCGTCCGTTCCGTGTCGGCCGGGGGGAGTGGTGGGTCTTGTGAAAGTTGAAGCGAACGATCCGTCCCGGCCCGCGGTCCGTACGACACTCGGGGCGCCGGAAGCCGGACAGGTTCGCCGCGTGATCGCACGACCACCCGATGTGAATACGCCGCTTGTCAGTTGTGTCGAAACCGTGAAAGGCTCTGGCCCGTTGTTGAGACGGTCTCCAACTCCCCAGTGAAACAAGGCGAGTTGGGCGTTGTGTGACGTTGCACATGGAAGCAGTGGATGCAGGAGCCCCCCATGCCAGACCTGCCGACCCCCCAGGATGCCGCCGAGGCCGCGTTGTTCTCGGAATGCTGGGACGCGGTCCTGTCGTACGCCGATCTGTGCACATCCGGCTCCGCCGCGGCCACCCAGCTGGCCACCGAGGCGTTCACCCATGGCATCCATGAGGCGCGCGCGGTCGGAGTCCGCTCGAAGAATACCGGCCGCAGAACCCCCCGGCTGCCCCGGATCCCCTTGCTGCTGAACTCGGTTCGGACCACCGCCGCCGCCTGGGAGGCCCACGGCCAGGGCCACCGGCTGGACCCCGACCTCAGGCTGTGGCTCAACTCCGAGAAGGCCACCCGCTACACCGGACCTCCCCTGCACCGCCCGATCGCGCTGCGCGGGCTGAGGGATCTCCAGGAAGCCGACGCGGCCCTGCTGTGGCTGGTCGAGGTGGAGGCGCTCCCGCTGCCCGCGGTGGCCCGGCGGCTCGGTCTCGACCCGGTGGCGGCCGCGGAGGAACTCGGCCAGGTGCGGGCGCTGTTCAGGGACCGGTGCCATCGCAACCATCTCGACACCCCGATGGACACCAACTGCCGCAGCTACGCCCGGCTCCTCGACGCGGTCACCCGCTCGTCCGGCGCCGAGACGCCCGAGGACCTGTCGCAGCACCTCGCCCGCTGTGTGGAGTGCGCGGAGGCGGCCGGCTGCCTGCGGCTGCACGGCGGCGGGCTCCCCGCGGCGCTCGCGGGCGGGGTGATCGGCTGGGGCGGCCTCGCCTACCTGGAACGCAGGCGCCGCGCCGCCGAAGCGGGGCTGGCGGGCGGGCGCACGGACGCGGCCGTGGACACCGGTATGGCCGAGGCCAAGGCCGCCGCGCCCCGGATCGGCCGCACCGGACTGCTGGTCGCCGCCGTCATCGTCTCCGGCCTCGCGCTCACCGTCTCCCTGATGCCCTTCGGCGCCGGAGACGACGGTGGCGCCTCCGCGCGAGGTGGCTCGGCCGACCGTCAGCCGGTGGCCGATCCGGCTGTGGCGTCCCCGTCGGCGACCAAGCGCGGCGCGGGCTCGCTCGTCTCGCCCGAGCCCGGGGCCCCGAGCGCCGAGGTGGGCTCGAAATCCGATCCCGAGCCCCAGGGCACGTCCTCGTCCTCGGCCCGCGCCGCCGACAGGACCCCGGATTCCACGAAGTCCGCCGACCCCACGAAGAGCGCCGCGTCCTGTGAGGTGACGTACGACATCGTCAGCGAGTGGCCGGACGGCTTCCAGGCCACCGTCACGGTCACGTCCGCCGAAGCCCTCGACTCCTGGCAGATCGCCTGGACCTTCGACGACGGCCAGCGGGTCACGCAGATGTGGGACGGCACCTACGCCCAGCACGGCTCCCGGGTGACCGTGACCGCCGCCGACTACAACAAGTCGGTCGCCGCGGGGGGTTCCTTCGCCGTCGGTTTCAACGGCACCTGGCAGGACGGAAACGCGGCCCCCGAAGCCTTCACCGTCAACGGCGGACGCTGCACGACCGCTCACTGACGCGTCGGCCCGTCGATCCCTTAATTCGATTGACGGGCCCGTGGGAGCCCCGGATAGAGTTCACGTGTTGTCTTCGAGCGAGTTCAGGAGGTGTGACCGATGGCTGTCTCTGTGAAGGGCGCTGCCCGCATCCAGAAGTTCATCAAGTCCACCTCCGTGGCCGCCGGCTGACCTTCCTCTTCCTTCGCGCCGCAGTGCGCGTCGCCGGGGCCGCCCTTGTGAAGGGTCTCCCTTGACTTCCAGCTCCACCTTCCCGACTCCGTCCGCTTCTCTGGGTCTCTCCCCGCTCGCTCCGTACGGCTGGGACGACGCCTGGGCGGACGAGTTCGCTCCCTACGACTCCGAAGGGCTCGTCGCCGGACGGGTGATCCGGGTCGACCGCGGCCAGTGCGACGTGGTCACCGCCGACGGGCTCGTCCGCGCCGACACCGCCTTCGTGACACCGCACGATCCGATGCGGGTCGTGTGCACCGGCGACTGGGTCGCCGTCGAACCGTCCGGCAACCCGCGCTACGTACGGGCGTATCTGCCGCGCCGTACGGCCTTCGTGCGCTCCACCTCCTCCAAGCGGTCCGAGGGGCAGATCCTCGCGGCCAACGTCGACCACGCGGTCATCGCCGTGTCCCTCGCCGTGGAACTCGACCTCGGACGCGTCGAACGCTTCCTCGCGCTGGCCTGGGAGTCCGGCGCCCAGCCCGTGGTCGTTCTCACCAAGGCCGATCTGGTGCCGGAGGCGGCGACCCTCGGGCACCTCGTCCAGGACGTGGAGACCACCGCGCCGGGGGTTCCCGTGCTGGCCGTCAGCTCCTCGACCGGGGCGGGGCTCGACATCCTCGAAGCGGTGCTGGCCGGAGGTACGGCGGTCCTGCTCGGGCAGTCCGGAGCGGGCAAGTCGACCCTGGCCAACGCGTTGCTGGGCGAGGACGTCATGGACGTTCGGGCCACCCGCGACATGGACGGCAAGGGGCGGCACACCACGACGACCCGCAACCTCCTCGCGCTGCCGGGCGGCGGTGTCCTCATCGACACCCCGGGGCTGCGCGGGGTCGGGCTCTGGGACGCCGAGAGCGGCGTCGGGCAGGTGTTCGCCGAGATCGAGGAATTCGCCGCCGACTGCCGTTTCCAGGACTGCGCCCATGTCGCCGAGCCCGGCTGCGCGGTTCTGGCGGCCGTCGACTCCGGTGACCTGCCGGAGCGACGTCTCGAGAGCTACCGCAAGCTGCTCCGCGAGAACCAGCGGATCGTCGCGAAGACGGACGCCCGCGTGCGCGCCGAGATCCGCCGGGACTGGAAGCGCAAGGGAGCGGAGGGGCGCGCCGCGATGGAGGCCAAGCGCGGACGCTGGTAGCCGGGAGGGGGGCAGGGGAGGGGGAGGGCACGGGTGCCCCGCACCTTCCTTCTCTCCCGCACCTTCCTTCTCCGGCGCCCTCCGTCCCGGCGCCTGACTCGGCTCCGGCCGACTGGCTCGGTTCGGGCCGATCGGCTCCACGCCGGCCGATCGGCTCCACGCCGGCCGATCGGCTCCACGCCGGCCGATCGGCTCCACGCCGGCCGATCGGCTCCACGCCGGTCGCTCGGACTCGTCCGGCCGTCCGGACCTGTCGCGCCTGCGCGCGTCCGTGCCGCGAGGGCTCGTCCGGTCTGCGCCCCGTCCCCGTCTGCTCCGCCTCGTCCGGTCAGTCCCGGACCGGACCTTCCGCTCCGCCTCCGCCGGGGCGGGGGCGCGAGGAAAGGGTTCGCCGGATCGCAGCGTCATGTCCGATTTCCGCCAGACCCGTGGTGCGGTGCGCGCCACACTGGAAGGGTGATCGACGAGGAGACCAGGTACGAGGCCGTGCGGAGCCGGGACGCCCGGTTCGACGGAGAGTTCTTCTTCGCCGTGCGGACGACGGGGATCTACTGCAGGCCGAGCTGCCCCGCGGTGACACCGAAGCGGCAGAACGTGCGGTTCTACGCGACGGCCGCAGCCGCGCAGCGTTCGGGCTTCCGGGCCTGCCGCAGATGCCGTCCGGACGCCGTGCCGGGCTCCGCGGCCTGGAACGTGCGGGCCGACGTCGTCGGCCGGGCCATGCGCATGATCGGTGACGGCGTCGTGGACCGTGAGGGCGTCGGAGGCCTCGCCACGCGTCTCGGGTACAGCGCCCGCCAGGTCCAGCGACAGCTCACGGCAGAGGTCGGCGCGGGTCCGGTCGCGCTGGCCAGGGCCCAGCGGGCGCACACCGCGCGGATACTGCTCCAGACGACCGAACTCCCCATCACGCAGATCGCGTTCGCGGCCGGGTTCGCCAGCGTGCGCCAGTTCAACGACACGATCCGCGCGGTCTACGCGTCGACGCCGAGCGAGCTGCGTGCCGCCGCGCCGCGCACCGGCCCCGCAGCCCGGCGCGCGGCCACCCCCACCGCGGGTGTCCCGCTCCGGCTCGCCCACCGGGGGCCCTACCAGACCACCGCCGTCTTCGACCTGCTGGCCGCCGAGGCCGTCCCGGGCGTCGAGGCCGTCGGCGGCAGCCGTGGCCGCCGTACGTACCGGCGTACCCTGCGGCTGCCGTACGGCACGGGAATCGTGGCCGTCGACGAACGGCCGGGCACGGGCGTGGGCCGCCCCGGTTCCGGCGGGCCGAGCCGCACCGGCCCCGGTTCCGGCGGGCCGAGCCCTGCCGCGGGAGCACCGGACTCCGCCGCGGGAGCAGTGGCCCCGGCCGGTGCCGCGCACCCCGGTGGCTGGCTCGACGCCCGGCTGCATCTCACCGACCTCCGGGACCTCACCACCGCCGTACAGCGACTGCGGCGGCTGTTCGACCTCGACGCGGATCCGTACGCCGTCGACGAGCGGCTGGGAGCCGACGCGCGGCTGGGTCCACTGGTCGCGGCGCGGCCGGGCCTCAGGTCGCCGGGCACCGCCGATCCGGACGAGCTGGCGGTGCGAGCGCTGGTGGGGGAGGCGGAGGCCGAGCGGCTGGTGCGGCGGTACGGGAAGGCGCTGGACGCCCCCTGCGACACGCTCACGCATCTCTTTCCCGAGGCCGCCGTGCTCGCCGAGGCGGAGCCGGACGGACCTCTCGGCGCCCTGACCGCCGCCCTCGCCGACGGCGCCCTGCGTCTCGACCCGGGCGCCGACCGTGACGAGGCCCACGAGGCGCTGCTCGCGCTGCCCGGTGTGGACGAGGGCGTCGCCGCCGTCATCCGCACCCGGGCCCTCGGGGACCCGGACGTGGCACCGCCCGGGGCGGACATCCCGGACGGCTGGCGCCCGTGGCGCTCGTACGCCGTCCGGCACCTGCGGGCTGCCGGGGACTTCTAGGCGAACGGCCGGAGGCGGGCGGCGCGTTCACCCGGTGCCCGGCAGGTCCCCCGGACCAGCAGGTGCAGGTGCTGGTCGTGTCGGCCCGGACCGGCGTGTGCAGGTGCAGGTCGTGTCGGCCGTCCTCGTGCAGCAGCGCGTCGCGCAGGGTGCCCTCCAGGGCGAACCCGGTCAGTCCCGCGGCGGCGGCAGCAGACGGGGCTCGATCCGCTCCTCCACCGCCGAGTCCCCCTCGCGCCGGACGACGTACGCGCCCTTGCCCGGTATCTCCGTGACGGCCTCGACGAGTTCGGTGCCGCGGTAGACCAGGCCCACGCCGTCGTCGGTGCAGTGGGTGACGGGCAGGGTGCCGTCGGCCACCAGGCGGTGCACGAGAGGACGGCGGCCCCGGTCGCTGTCGTAGTGGACGCCGTTGCCGTAGGGAAGGTAGCCGAGTCCGTCGGTGAGCGGCCGGAGTTCGGGCCCGAAGGAGTCCGTCGTGCCGCCCCGGAACCAGCAGAGCGAGCCGGCGCTCACCCCGCTGAGCACGACCCCGGCCTCCCATGCCCGGCGGAAGACCGCGTCGAGCCCGTGGACCCGCCACACGGCGAGCAGGTTGGCCGCCGAACCGCCCATCACCCACACGACGTCCTGCGCGAGCACCGTTCCCTCGATGTCCTCGAGGTTCGGCATCGGGAAGAGGTGGAGCGGCGTGAGATCGAATCCCGCCACCCGGGCCGCCTCGCTCATCCGCGTGGTGAAGTGCTCGGCGTCGCCGATCGCCGTCCCGACGTACAGGACGCGGGGCCGGCGTCCCTGGACGCCGGCCAGCTCCACTGCGTGGTGGACCAGGGCGTCGAACGTCACCCTGGTGCGGTCTCCGACGCGGTGACCACCCGAGGTGGCGAGGATGGTGGGTTCCGAGGCGGTCATGGGTCGCGACCCTACCAAGACCGGCCCGTCACGCGATCTTCAACGGTCCGGCTCCCGGCTCGTATCGGGTGATCGGCCCGCCAACTCGTCCGATCCGTGGGGCCGCTCAGACGTCGAGGCCCCAACTGTGGATTCTCCTCGGGTGGACACGGATCAGTTCCTCACTGAAGTGCGGCCCCAAGTCGTGTGCGCCGGTGAGCAGTTCCGCCTCCCCGCGGATGTCGATGCCTCTGACCTTCCACGGCTTGAGGCTGACGATGTCGTCGACGACCAGGGCGACCTTCGGGTTCTTCTGGAGGTTGCGCCACTTCTTCGTGGTCCCCATCGCGTAGCCGCCGATCAGGATCGTCCCGTCCTCCTGCGGGAAGAAGCCGACGGGGTTGGCCTGGGGCTGCCCGAGGGGGTCGACGGTGGCCAGCCGCCCCAGTCGCTGCGAGCTCAGATACGCGCGCTCGGCCTCGCTGAATTCGGTCATGACAGCACCCAAACACGCCCCCGCCCGCTATGCATCGGGTTCTGGACCTAGGACCCTGGGAGGAGTAGCGCGCGCCCGTTGGTGTGACGGTGGTTGCGGGAGTCCACGCTCGCGGAAGCGATGGCCCCATGACTCGCCGGGAGAGTCCCCGGGCCGTCGCGGGCTCGTGCGCGTGGTCACCACGCTCGGCGACTCCGTCACCGACGGCACCGGCTCCTCGTTCAGCGCCGACCGTCGCCGGGCCGACCGCCGCCGGGCCGACCGCCGCCGGGCCGACCGTCGCCGGGCCGACCGTCGCCGGGCCGACCGCCGCCGGGCCGACCGGCTCGCGGACCGGCTGCGCGCCCTTCCGTGGACCGCAGGGCCGGCATCCTGAACGCGGGGATCGCAGGGAACCGCCTCCTGCTCGACGGCCGGGGCCCTGGCGCTCTCGCACCTCCCGCGCCGGATCAGCCCCAGATGACCGCGCCCAGCCAAGCGCCCATGATCAACAGGCAGGCGAAGAGTTCCGTCAGTACACTCCAGCCGCCGGCGCGCATCGCGGTCCGCACCGACGCCTTCGCCTCTCCGTGCCCGCCGAGGCGCAGCCGCTCGCCGAGGTAGATCCCGCCGACGAAACCGGGCACGGCGCCGACCACCGGCACCAGGAAGAAGCCGAGGACCGCCCCGGCACCGGCGTACACCGCCATGCGGGTGGTGGCGCCGCTCTCGCGCAGCCGTCGCGGCGGCAGCATCCAGCGGATGGCCTGGGCGAGCAGCAGGACCGCGGTCGCACCGACGAGGACGGCCCAGGAGAGGGCCTGCGGTTCGCTCAGCGCCCACCACAGGACCGCGGCCCAGACGAGCCACGACCCCGGCAGTCCGGGCACCAGTACTCCGGCCAGGCCGAGCAGAATCACCACGCCGACCAGCAGGAGTTCCCACGCTCCCATCTGCCCAGGGTGCCGGAGCGGACGGGAAACCGCAGGTCAGTCCCGCGCCACCCAGCCGCGCTCGTACGCGTGCCAGCCCAGCTGCAGCCGGGTCGTCACGCCCGTCAGCTCCATCAGCCGCTTGACCCGGCGCTGCACCGTCCTGAGACCCAGGTCGAGCTGTTTGGCGACGCTCGCGTCGGTCAGCCCCGCGAGGAGGAGGGAGAGGATCTCCAGGTCGGCGCCGTCCGGGCCGTCCGGCTCCTGCTCCAGGACGCCCCGGCTGCCCAGCCGCAGCGGCAGGGCGTCCCGCCACACCGACTGGAACAGCCCCGACAGCAGTTCGAGGAGTCCGCTCGCGTGCACGACCAGCGCGGCCGGCTCCGCGGTGTGCGAGGTGAGCGGCACCATCGCGAGCGCCCGGTCGGCGATCACCAGCTTGGTCGGCACCTCGTCCACGATCCGCACCTGCTCGTCGCGGCCGAGCGCGGCGGACAGCTCGGTGATGCCGCCGGGCAGGTCGAGGACGGACCGCTCGACGACCACGCGGTAGGCGACACCCCGGTCCGCGGCCTGCGCCTCGGCGTCGTTGTCCGGGCCGGAGACCACCACCGGGTTCCCGGTGACCAGCGCGCACACCTCCTCGGTCGCGCCCAGCTGGAGCTGGAGGAAGCGCTGGGAGACCGCCGCCGCGCCGATCACCACCTCGACCAGGTCGTGGACGGCCGGCTCGGCGGCCCCGGTCCGGTACTCCTCGGCGAGCAGCGCGGCCGCCAGCTCCGCCTTCTCCAGCTCGTGGCGCTGCTGGGTGAGCAGCGCCCCGAGGGCGACTCCCGGCGGCGCGGCCACCCAGCGGCCGGGCCGCGCCGAGGACTGGGCGGCCAGACCGTGCCGCTCCAGCCGGCGCAGCGCGCGCTCCGTGTCGTACTCGCCGAGCGCGAGCCGACGCGCGAGATCGGGCACGTCGGCGGCGCCCACGGACACCAGCGCCCGGTACGCCGACTCATGGGTCTCGTCCAGACCTATCGCTCCCAGCATGCGGCGATGTCCCCTCCCAAGGATGCGTTCCGACCGGTCGGCATCGCCGTGGCGGAAAGCGGCCACGGCGCAAACCCGCCTCGGCACATCATCGCCGCATCCCCCGCCTCTCTGACAAGCTCACGCCACCGCAGCACCAACCACCGTCCGTAATGCCCTGCTTGGGCCTGGCCTGCGCGAACGCGGTCCGTACCGCCTTGCGCGGACCGCGGCCGCACCGGCTCGCGGACACGGACGGACCGACCTTGGGGAATGGGACTTTGGGAGAGGGATCTCGCGTACGGCCATGACGGCGGCCACCGGGGCAGGCGGCGAGCAGGTCGCCCTCAGGGCCGAACTGACCGACGGCACCGGCAATTCGGTCGTCCGGACAGTGACCCGGGCCTACGACGTGCGCCGGGCCCCGGTCATCCATACGCCGCCGGGCGGTTCTCCCGTGGGGGGTGGGACCGCCCGGCGGTCATGTGTGCACACGTTTCCTGTGCGTATTCCCCGCACCTTGGCCGGTTTTTCCGGATGCACCGTTTTCAACCGGCCGTCGCGGTGGACAATTACGGGCATGAGCCAGCAGGGGGAGAAGCCCACCGGTCACGAGGACGACTGGTGGGGCCAGTTGTACGACGCCTCCACCGAGGACACGGGGCCCGCGCCCGTGGCCGATTCCCTGGACGACCGGTTCGCGTCGGCGGCGGGGACGGTGGGCGGCGGGCCCGAGGGGGGTCCGGAATCCGGGTCGGATCCGAAGCCGGCCTCGGATCCGAGGTCCGCGTCGAGCCCGGGTCCATCGTCGGGGCGTGGATCCGTCCGGCCGCCCGACGCGGCCGGGCCCGACGGTCCGCCGCACCCGGAGCGGCCTCCCGCCGTGCCGGAGCCGTCCTCCCCCGGGGCGGGGAAGCAGCCGCCGCTCCTGCCGAGGCAGCCTCCCGCCGTATCGGGACGGCCCGGCGGCACCGCTGACCCGGTGCCCTGGCCCGGCGCGACCCCGCGCGACGAGGCGGCGTCACGACCCGGCCGATGGGAGCGTGGCCCGGTGCCGCCTCCCGGTCCCGACCTGGACCCGGCCGGCCGGAGCGGGCCCACCCGGCAGCCCGCCCCCTGGGAGCCCGCGCCCCCTGACCGCGCCCCCGACCCGGCCGCCCCCACGCCCTTCCCGCCCGGCCCGAAACCGCCGGGGTTCACCGCGCAGGAGCCCGGCCCGGACGCGCCCCGGGACACCCTGAGCGGCATGTCGCCGGGGCCGTCCGCCCCCCAGGTGCCCGCGTCGAGGGCGCCGTCGGACGTGCCGCCGAAACCCGTGTCGGCTCCCGCCGTCGCCCCGGGCGCGCCCCCCGCACCCGCGCTGCCCAGGACCACCGGCGGCTTCCGGCCCCCGCCTCCCGAGGCGGACCCCGAGGACCTGTCGCCCGGCGAGCCCCGGGAGACCGCCCTCTCCGTCGTCGAGCAGCCGCCCGCCGTCGACCACGTCGGCTCCGGCCCGCCCACCTACGACGCCGAACCGACCGCGCTCCCGCCCGCCGACCCTGACGAACTCGACGACCTGGTCGCCGACACCGTGCTGGACGGCGCACGGTACGGGACGAGCACCCTGCGGGCCGTGTCCGTGCGCGGGGACTCCGCGCGCTACCGGGGCGAACCGCGCAGGGACTCGCTGCTCACCGCCCGGTTCGGGGCGGGAGAGCAGGCGCTCGTGCTGGTCGCGATGGCGACCGGCGCCCGGGCCACGCCGGGCGCGCACCGGGCCGCGGCGGAGGCGTGTCAGTGGATCGCGCGGGCCGTCGGGCGCAGCCACGCGCGGCTGTCCGACGACATCCGGGCCGCCCGGCGCGGCGACCTGAAGTCGGGGCTGCACCGGCTCACCGACCGCAGTCTCGGCAAACTGCGGGCGAGCGCGGCGGAGCAGGGCGTCGAACCCGAGGAGTACACCGCCGGCCTGCGCTGCCTGCTGCTGCCCGCCGACCCGGAGTGCCGTACCCGGGTGTTCTTCGGTGTCGGCCCGGGCGGCCTGTTCCGGCTGCGGGACGGCGAGTGGCAGGACATCGAACCGCGGGTCGCCGACACCACCGGGGAGGCCGTGGTCGGCTTCGGATCGCTGCCCCACGAGACCCCCGAGGGCGACCGGCTCACCATGGACCTGAGCATCACGACGCCCCCGAGCCCGTACGAACCCGCCCCCAGGCCGCCGCGCGCCCCCTTCCGGTTCCGGGCCTCCGTCGCCCGCCCGGGTGACACGCTCCTGCTGTGCACGGGCGGCCTGGCGGAGCCGCTGCGCGGCGAGCCCGAGCTGGCCGAGTACCTGACGACACGGTGGTCGGCGGGGGAGCCGCCCGGCCTCGCCGCGTTCCTGGCGGACAGCCTGGTGCGGGTCAAGGGGTACGCCGACGACCGGACCGCCGCCGCCGTCTGGGAGGCGTAACCGCGCACCGTGTGAATTCATGGAAGCGAGGGATGGACCAGGGAACCAGGGGGACCCGAGACACCCGTGTGCTTCGAGGATCACGAAGAGGTGCGTGCAGCATGGCCAAGCAGAACGTCGCCGAGCAGTTCGTCGACATCCTCGTCCGCGCGGGCGTCAAGCGGCTGTACGGAGTCGTGGGCGACAGCCTCAACCCGGTCGTGGACGCGATCCGGCGCAACGCGGCCATCGACTGGATCCACGTCCGCCACGAGGAGACCGCCGCCTTCGCCGCGGGGGCCGAGGCCCAGATCACCGGGAAGCTCGCGGCCTGTGCCGGCTCCTGCGGTCCGGGCAACCTCCACCTGATCAACGGCCTGTACGACGCGCACCGCTCCATGGCCCCGGTGCTGGCCCTCGCCTCGCAGATCCCCTCCAGTGAGATCGGCCTCGGGTACTTCCAGGAGACCCATCCCGACCAGCTCTTCCGCGAGTGCAGCCACTACAGCGAACTCATCTCCAGCCCGAAGCAGATGCCGCGGCTGCTCCAGACCGCCATTCAGCACGCGGTGGGCCAGTCCGGCGTCAGCGTGGTCTCGCTGCCCGGCGACATCGCCGCCGAGCCCGCCCCGGACAAGGCGATCGAGACCGCCCTCGTCACCTCCCGGCCCAGCGTCCGGCCCGGCGACACCGAGATCGACAAGCTCGTCGCGATGATCGACGAGGCGGAGAAGGTCACCCTGTTCTGCGGCAGCGGCACGGCGGGCGCGCACGCCGAGGTCATGCAGTTCGCCGAGAAGATCAAGTCCCCGGTCGGGCACGCGTTGCGCGGCAAGGAGTGGATCCAGTACGACAACCCGTTCGACGTCGGCATGAGCGGGCTTCTCGGCTACGGCGCGGCGTACGAGGCGACCCACGAGTGTGATCTGCTCATCCTGCTGGGCACCGACTTCCCGTACAACGCCTTCCTCCCGGACGACGTCAAGATCGTCCAGGTCGACGTGCGGCCCGAGCACCTGGGGCGCAGGTCGAAGCTGGACCTGGCGGTGTGGGGCGATGTGTTGGAGACCCTGCGCTGTCTGATCCCGCGCGTGCGGCCCAAGGGGAACAGGCGCTTTCTCGACAAAATGCTGAAGAAACACGCGGACGCCCTCGAGGGGGTCGTCAAGGCGTACACCCGCAAGGTCGAGAAGCACGTTCCGATCCATCCCGAGTACGTCGCCTCCGTGCTCGACGAACTGGCCGACGAGGACGCGGTGTTCACGGTCGACACCGGGATGTGCAATGTCTGGGCGGCCCGCTACATCACGCCCAACGGCAGCCGCCGTGTGATCGGTTCGTTCTCGCACGGGTCGATGGCGAACGCGCTGCCGATGGCGATCGGCGCCCAGTTCACCGACCGGAGGCGGCAGGTCGTGTCGATGTCCGGCGACGGCGGATTCTCCATGCTGATGGGGGACTTCCTCACCCTCGTGCAGCACGACCTGCCGGTGAAGGTCGTCCTCTTCAACAACTCGTCCCTCAGCATGGTCGAACTGGAGATGCTCGTCGCCGGGCTGCCCTCCTACGGCACCACCAACAAGAACCCGGACTTCGCGGCGGTGGCCCGTGCGTGCGGCGCGTACGGCGTCCGGGTCGAGAAGCCCAAGCAGCTCGCCGGCGCCCTCAAGGACGCCTTCAGCCACAAGGGCCCGGCCCTCGTCGACGTCGTCACCGACCCGAACGCGCTCTCCATCCCGCCGAAGATCAGCGCGGACATGGTGACGGGCTTCGCGCTCTCGGCATCGAAGATCGTGCTGGACGGCGGCGTCGGGCGGATGGTGCAGATGGCCCGCTCCAACCTGCGCAACATGCCCCGTCCGTAGGGCCTTTCAGGCTTCCGCCGACTGCCTCCCGGACCTCGCTCCGTCAGTCCTGGAGCCGGGTCCAGCCGCGGTCGGCGTACCAGTAGTGCGGCAGGCCCTTGATGCTGCTGGTGCGGAACGGGATGCCGTGGTCGTCGATCCGCTCCGTGCCGGTGCGGCCCTGCGAGGACCAGTCGAGCTCCAGATACCAGCGGCAGTCGCAGGCGACGGTTCCGGCGTTGATCATGAGTACCTCGGGATCCTTCACGGACACCCGGTAGGGCATGCTGACCGGCGGAGTGCTCGTTCCGCTGTCGTCGCCCGGGACCGGGCGGGCGATGGGCCGGTCCATGTCCAGATCGACGGCGAACGAGCGGGGGCCGATGGCACCGCCGCAGCCCTGGCCCGTGGAGTAGGCGATGCCCTTCAGCGGGGCCGAGCGTCCGACGACGCGGACCCGCAGTGCCTCCAGGACGACGGCCGCGTCCGACCGCCCCTGCACGGTGATGTCCACGAGCGTCTCGCGGCCGTGCACCGCGTTCTGCGTCCGCGCCCACGGGGAGGCGTCCTGCGGGGCCGGGGGCGGCGGCACCTGCTCGGGCGCCTTGTCGATGACGTAGGTGTGATCGCAACCGACCGACCAGCGATGGGAGTTCGCGGTCCAGGTGAGGGGGGCGACGGCGGAACCGGCCGTGGGGGAGGGGCTCGTGGACGGACCTGGCGAGCCGTCGCCCGTGGCGGGTGCCTTGGGAGCGGGCGAGCCGGACGACCGCCCCGGCGCGATGGAGGGGGATGCCGACGGTGTCGGGGAGCCGTGCCGCGCGCCCGCCGTCCTCCCGGTCGGTGTGCCGGACGCCCGGTCGCCGCCGGTGGTCCCGGACCGGCCGGACGGCAGCGCGGACAGGCTGCCCAGGGTGGCGAGCAGCGCGGTCACGACAGCCGCGATGACCACGACGCGGCGCCTGTACCAGGGCGTTCGCGGCGCGGAGACTCCCGGTACTACATCGGCTGCCGCCCCGGCCACACCGGTGGTCCCCGGCGAGGCGCCGGGCGACGGTGGCGCGGGAAGCGCCCGCGCCACGGGCCGAGGCGTCCCGGGATCGGACTCGGAGGATGTGCCCGATGGCTCGACGGACGCCGAAGCCGGCTCAGAAGCGGACGCCGAAGCCGGCTCGGACGCCGAGGTCGACGCAGCCGCCGACCTCGGCGAAGGCGCCGTGGCCGACACCGGCGTAGGCGCGGGTGTGGCCGGAGGTGTCGGTGCGGAGGCGGCTCCAGGGGACGTCCGGGACCGCTGTCGTGCCGCCACCGCCAGGATCCACCGCCGGTGCAGCTCGACCCGTTCGGCCGGACTCGCCCCGCACATCGCGGCGAACCGCTCCACAGGAGCGAAGTCGAGGGGCACGGCATCCCCGGCGCAATACCGGTGCAACGTCGAGGTGTTCATGTTCAGCCGGCGCGCGAGCGCGCCGTAGCTGCGGTCCGTGCGCGCCTTCAGACGCCGCAGCAGCGCCGCGAACTCCTCCACGTCGTCCTGAGATGACACCGTTTCCCCCTGCTTCGCGTCCCAGGACGGCATCCCAGGCACTCCCTATAAGGGGAGGCGGGAAGGCCTGGGACGGTTCCACCGTTGCGGATCGGCTGTCGTCTGTTGTGCCCGGCTCGAGGCGCCGCAGATGCTCTTGGTGTCGCCGGAGCCGCACCCCCCACGCCCCACAGTGGCCGAGAGGGCCACCCGCACATGGCGACACACTTCCGGACCCATCGAAATCGGGGAAGCACACTGATGAACAGCAACACGACCGCCCGCAAGCACGGCCGCCGTACCGCCCTGATCGCCGGCCTCGTCGCCGCCGTGGCCCTGCCGCTCGGGCTCACCGCCTCGGCAGAGGCGACCACGGCAGGGACGGCCACAGGGGCAGCCGCGCAGCGGACTGTCAGCGGCAAGCACTCGGACAACGTGACCCGGATCGCCGACTTCTACGGCGCCTACATCGACGCCCGGAGCGACCCGGACCACGGCGGCAGGCTCGCCACCGAACTCCGGAAGTTCTACGTCCAGGCCGGCACACTGCGTGAGTTGACGGCCTGGGAGAACCGCAACCACGCGGACGGCGTCCTGCGTGCCCAGAACGTCCCGGTGAAGTGGACGGTCAAGGACGCCGGCGCGGCCGGCCACACGAAGGTCGGTGTCACCCTGACCTGGGGCGGTGGGCAGACCACCAAGCTCGTCGTCGGCCTGGACCGCAACCACAAGATCATCCGCATCGACGGCAACTGACCCCGTTCTCAGTGACCGGGGGCCGGGCACGCGAACCGTGAGCCCGGCCCCGGGACCCCGGCCGTCCTAGCGGGCCGGCCGCAGCCGCAGGGTGAGGATCTGGAACGGCCGCAGCTCGATCTCCGACGGGGCTTCGCGCAGCGGCCGTTCCAGCAGATCGGTCACCTCGGCCCGGGCGACGGGGAAGCTCGCGGTGACCTTCGCGCGGGCCCGCCCGCCCCGGGACTCGTACAGCCGCACCACCACATCGCCGCTGCGGTCCTCCGCGAGCTTGACCGACTCGACGGTGACGGCCGGGTCGTCGACGCTCACCAGCGGTTCGAGCGCCGGCACCGCGGCCCGGCGCAGCGGCAGATTGAGCGCGAGCCCCTCCGCCACGGCGTCCCCCACGTCCGCCCCCGGCAGCAGCGCGTACGTGAACCGGTGCGTGCCCAGATCGGTCTCCGGGTCCGGGCTGTGCGGGGCGCGCAGCAGGGTCAGCCGTACGGTGGTGCCGAGGCCCTCGGGATGCGGGGTACGGGTCACGTCATGGCCGTACGTCGAGTCGTTGAGCACCGCGACGCCGTACGACGCCTCCGCGACCCGCAGCCAGCGGTGGGCGCAGATCTCGAAACGGGCCGCGTCCCAGTCGGTGTTGGCGTGGGTGGGACGGTGGACGTGCCCGAACTGGATCTCGGCGGCGGACCGTTCGGCCTGGACGTCGAGTGGGAAG
The DNA here is from genome assembly GCF_053599975.1 of Streptomyces sp. NPDC005141. Lineage (NCBI taxonomy): Bacteria > Bacillati > Actinomycetota > Actinomycetes > Kitasatosporales > Streptomycetaceae > Streptomyces > Streptomyces sp. NPDC005141. Next base: position 123,222 of record NZ_JBSFYW010000023.1, read on the forward strand.
GCGGCCTTGAGGACCTTCTCCGACTCCTGCCAGTCGATGTCGGTCGCGATGTCCAGCCGGCGGCTCGCGGCCGTCAGCCGGATCTCCTGGGCGATCCGGGAGGAGCCGAAGACCCGGGTGACACGCACGGTCGCCCGCAGGGGCCCGTTCTCCACCAGTTCCACCGACTCCGCGGCCGTCAGGTCCGTGTGCGTACGCCGGTAGTGGCGGTCGATGTCCCAGGCGTCCCAGGCGTTGGGATGGTCGGGGTGGAGCTGGAGCAGATTGCCGGGACCGCACAGCACTTCCCGGCCGTGCGCGAGATCCCGTACGGAGGTGAGCAGCCCATCGCGGTCGATCCGCACCCGGAGCCGGTCGTTCTCCAACACGATGACACCGTCGGCCTGTTCGGTCCGCACACCTGGGCCGCCGCCGGTCCGTACGACGACGGCGCCGCCCAGCCCCGGCACCGTCACCAGCCCGTCCCCGACCACTTCGGTCCGCTCGTACGGCGAGGCGTTCAGCACCGCGGGCGAGCCGGACCCGAGAGCCCGCACCGCCTCCCCGGTGATCTCCTCCAGTTCCGCGAGCACCCGCGCGTACGTCTCCCGTGCCTCCCGGTGCACCCATGCGATCGACGAGCCGGGCAGGATGTCGTGGAACTGGTGCAGCAGCACCGTCTTCCAGAGCCGGTCGAGGGCGTCATGGGGATAGGCGTACGACGGATCGCGCACAGCGGCGGTGGCGCACCACAACTCGGCTTCGCGCAGCGCGTGTTCCGAGCGCCGGTTGCCCTGCTTGGTCTTGGCCTGCGTGGTGTAGGTGGCCCGGTGCAGCTCCAGATACAGCTCGCCCGACCACACCGGTGCGTGGACGCCGTACTCCTCCTCGGCGGCGGCGAAGAACGCCGACGGCCTCTCGACCTCGACGCGCGGCGAGCCCTCCAGGGACCGCAACCGCCTTGCCCGCTCCAGCATTTCGCGGGTCGGGCCGCCTCCGCCGTCACCCCAGCCGAACGGGACGAGTGAGCGGGTGGCCCGCCCCTTCTCCGCGAAGTTGCGTTCCGCGTGGGCGAGTTCGCGGCCGTGGAACTGGGAGTTGTAGGTGTCGACGGGCGGGAAGTGGGTGAAGACCCGGGTGCCGTCGATGCCCTCCCACCAGAAGGTGTGGTGCGGCATCTTGTTGGACTGGTTCCAGCTCAGCTTCTGGGTGAGGAACCAGCGGACTCCGGCGAGCTTCGCCAGCTGAGGGAAGGCGGCCGTGTAGCCGAAGGAGTCCGGCAGCCAGATCTCCTCGGTCTCGACGCCCAGCTTCTCCTGGAAGAACCGCTTCCCGTGCACGATCTGTCGGGCCAGCGCCTCACCGCCCGGCATGTTGGCGTCGGACTCCACCCACATCGAACCCACCGGCGCCCAATTGCCGTCCTCCACGGCCTTCTTGATGCGCTCCCAGATGTGCGGCTGGTGCTCCTCGACCCAGGCGTACTGCTGGGCCTGCGAGCAGGCGAAGACCAGTTCCGGGTAGTCGAGGGCCAGCGCCGTGACGTTGGCGAAGGTCCGGGACGCCTTGCGGACCGTCTCGCGCAGCGGCCACAGCCACGCCGAGTCGATGTGCGCGTGCCCGGTCCCCGAGACACGGTGCGCGCTCGCCGACGCGGGCCGCGACAGGACCTCCGCCAGCTCGGCCCGTGCCGCCGCCGCCGTGCCGGAGACATCGTGCAGATCGAGGGCGTCGAGCATGTTCTCCAGCGCGCGCAGGATCTCGTGCCGCCGAGGCCGCTGCGGGTCCAGCTCGTACATCAGCTCCGAGAGCACCTCGACGTCGAGGACCAGATGCCACACGTCCTCGTCGAGTACGGCGAGATCGGCAGCCGCGAATCGGTAGATCGGCCGATCGCCCGCGGTCAGTACGTCTCCCAGACGCGTGGGCTCGAAGCCGTGCAGGACGGCGGGGTTGGCCGCCGCCTCCAGCAGCAGATGCACCGCCTCGCCTCCCCTCGCCGGTGACCCGACGGTGAGGTGGCGGTTGCGCGGGTGGATGCCCTTGAGGGGGATGCCGGCGGCGTCGTACAGCAGCCCCTCCGCCTGGAAACCGGGTCCGTCCCCCGTGAACCCGGGGTCGATCACCACCTCCACCGGGCGGCCCGACCACTCCTCGGGCACTCGGCCCTCGATGCGGAACCAACTCGTCGACCAGGGCTTTCCCCAGACCGTGCCGGCCGTGAACGGCTCGTAGGAGGCCTGGAGCGCCTGGTCGACGGGCACCGGCTCGCCGGGCACATGCCACACGGACAGCGCCAGCGGCACCCGTTCCGCGTACTGAGCCGGGCGCAGGCACTGCCCCAGCGCGCGCTCCAGGCGCGCCTCCACCAGCGAACGGTCGTCGTGCACGGCGGCTCCTCGGTGCTCGGGCGGCACTGTCCCACCGTTCACTTCCCCGCGCGGCCGTCGCGCACCCGTGACCGTACGGGGGGTGGTTGACGATTCGACATGACTGTCACGTTCCCGATGGGGCATGGATCCCGTGAACGTGTTCGAGCAGGAGGGGACCCGACATCGGCACGCAGGCGGGGGTCATGAAGAGGCAGGCACCAGGAGGTGGTCCCATGGCCAGGGGGGCCTTCTCCACCGATCCAGTGGAGGAAGCGTCCGACGGGGCGACGGAACAGCCGGACGGCGCACAGCTCCGGCGCCGGCTGAGGAAGGCGGATCTACGGGCGGTGTCCGAGGCGCGCAAGGCGCTGAGGGAGCTCTTACGGCAGTGGGGGAAGCCGGAAGGGTCCGAGATAGCCGAGCTGCTGACCAGCGAGCTCGTCACCAACGCTCTGATCCACACCGACGACGACGCCGTCCTGACGGCGACCGTCGGACCGCGCGGACTGCGCGTGGAGGTCCGGGACTTCGTGGCACGCAGGCCCCGACTGTGCGTACCGAACGCCGACGACGGTACGCACGGCAGAGGTCTCGTTCTCGTCCAGTCCCTGGCGGACGCGTGGGGCGTACGGGCACACGGTGTGGGCAAGGCGGTGTGGTTCGAACTGAACGGCGGCGCGGTGTAGGAACACCGCGC